>JAHEBB010000139.1 GCA_024642575.1 Trueperaceae bacterium
ACAAAAGCTTGCGCCTTTTGGTCAGGATGCAAGCCTCCATACTCCTGCGCCATTTGCGGCGCCGCTTGCAAACCCATAGCAATTTCTTGCTCCGGTGTTAAATCAACGTATTGAGTTTCATGCGTAATAGGATTGGTTGAGCGCGTACCCAAATAGGAAAAAAGCGAAAATAGGGCAACCCCTACCGCAATAAGTAAGCGTAAACCAATGCCTGATGATTGTCTTCTGGGATAAGCCGTTTGCCGATACATAACCTCACTCCTCGTTCTCTTTGAGGCCTATAGTATCAAACTTATGCGCTAGTAATTTGTACGGTTGCTGCCTTAGCCCATCTTGGGCATTCATTAAAGGAAAAGTAGTTTGCCTCAGCTAACGCGAAAGGCTTTTACGATTTTCAGCCACAAGCTCCTCAATAGCATCTGCCAGATGCTCATCAACAATATGATGGTCACCTCTTGCCACACGAAGCTGATAGGCTCGCATCAAAATATCGGCTTCCCTTATGCCTTCTGGAGCTTCAAATTTGTAACAAGCCAGCTCTACTTTTAAGCCATTGGGGTCACGAAAATAAATTGAATCCATAAAGCCACGGTCATGGGCTATAAACTCTATTTTCCTTTCTTCAAGCCGTTTGGCAACTTGGTTATGCGTGGCTTTAGAAACATTAAAAGCAATATGTTCAACGCAGCCAATTTCTCGGGGCGCAGGCTTATTGGCATCTTGCCGCGATTCATCGGTAAAAACAGTCATGAGTCGTCCATCACCTGGGTCAAAGTAAAGATGATTTTCATCGGGTCGGCTAAGGTTTGGCTGCTCAAAGAGAAAAGGCATACCCAGCAAACCTTCCCAGAAATCTATAGCACTTTGCCGCGTTGAACCAATAATACTGATGTGATGAACACCTTGAACCTGTAATTTTCGCATCCTTATACCCTTTCCGTTTAATTCTAAAGAATTAAACGCGATCTTTGATCGTTGAAAACAATAGCAAACCCGATTGGAGCGCTATAAATCTCGGTAGAGTTTAGTTAGCGTATTATCGGGTTTGCTATTAGCTCCTTACTCAGCTACCCTACTGAATACTTTCTATGATCTTTTTTGCTTCGTTAATTTCTTCAGGGATGATCGTGTGATCCATTCCTGGATAAACTTTGAGATTAACCTCAGCACCCAGTTCGCTTAAAATCTGTCCACTTTTTTCAAAACGATCTAACGCAATATGAAAGTCTTGGTCACTACACCCCATAAAAACAGGGGTTTGAGCCAAGGAACCGCCTTTATATAAAGAGCTCGAGATGGTTGGCCCCAAACCAATTAAACCTCCACTAAACATCATGAGCCCCCCATAGCGCTCAGGGTTTTGCGCCACAAATTCGCCTGCCAGACAAGCTCCTTGCGAAAACCCCGCAATGATGATTTTCTCGGTAGGAATAGTGGCAGTATTTAGCTGAGCAATAAGGTCTTTGATTAAAGCTAGCGCTGAGCTTAAATCAGGTTCGTTTTGAGCCTTTGGGCGTATAAACGCTTCTGGATACCAGCGGTTTTGACTCGCTTTTGGAACAGCTATAGCAAACTCACTTGCGCCTAAAGCATCAGCTAAGGGCAAGATACTTTGCGGTGATGCTCCTCGTCCGTGAAGCAAAATCAAGGCCTTGCTTGCCTCTGCAACAGATTTACCAGAGTAAAGCGTTTCTTCAAGCTTATGTACGGTCATATGCGCATCCAATCAGCTACTTAGAGGAAGCTCGAGCCTAGGTAAAACGGCTTCTATTTGCGGACGTTTAGGCTCGAGCCAGGGGGGTAAAATCAGGCTTTCGCCAAGTTTATCAGCCGCTTCGTCAATCGCAAAGCCTGGTCCATCGGTTGCCAACTCAAAAAGCACACCGCCTGGTTCCAAAAAGTAAACCGACTTAAACCAAAAGCGGTCAATAATCTCAGTCGGTCTGCGACCTGCCGCCTCAACCTGCGACCGAACTGCCAACTCATGCTCAGTGTCACGAACGCGCCAGGCCAAATGATGCACACCACCTACACCCCACTGACCCCTGCGACCATCGGGCATTTCTTTTATGTCAATAAATAGCCCTGAGCCACCTAAAATCCCATCATCTGCATGTAAACCAAAACGGTGCCAGCCCTCTTCACTACTCATGTGCTCAAAGCCAAGTCGGTTGAGTAAAAAACTCTCCGTTGCACCTAAATCACGCTCCCAAACTCTGGCTCCATGCAAGCCTAAAATCTGCTTATCAGTGGGTACGGGCCCCTCTTGCCAAGGCACAAAAAGTCGCTTATCAGCGGTTTCGACAAGCCCTAACTCCATACCATGAGGGTCTTTTAGCGTTAGGGTTTTTTCACCAAAGCGCGTTATCAGCTCGGCATTTACTTTATATTTTTCTAAACGATTCTGCCAAAAATTAATACTACCTTCTGGAATAGCCAGCAAGGTTTCATCGGTCAAACCTACCCCTTTTTGTTTAGCTGGCATATTTTTCCAGGGGAAGAAAGTTAGATCAGTACCAGGATTCCCCGCACCGTCAGCATAAAACAAGTGGTAAGTACCTGGGTCATCTTGGTTGACGCTCTTTTTAACCAGACGCATACCCAAAACGCCACTGTAAAAATTGAGATTTTCTTGAGCGTCGCCTGAAATGGCAGTGATGTGATGTAAGCCTAAAACCTTTTGCATAAAACTCCTTAGAAGTTAGTACCTAGTACCTAGTACCTAGTGAAAAGTGAAGAGACTAATAGTTTGATGTTAAGCTATTAGGGTAAATAAGAAAGCGATAGGTCTTTCAAACGGTTTCTAATTGACCTACCCCCAGTTTTTTGCAAAGCATTGCCAATTGCTCTTGCTCTGTTTGCGAAAGAGGGCTAAGAGCAACCACAACTTTTTCGACATGTTTAGGAAATAAGTCAGCCATTAGAGCTGAACCCTCTTTGCTCAGATGAATGGCAATGTAGCGTCTATCAGATTCACTACGCTCGCGTTTGACCAGACCCCGCTTGCAAAGGTTATCTATGACCAGCGTCATATTGCCACTGGATTTCAGAATTTTTTCGCCTAACTGATGCTGATGGAGTGGCCCCAAATGATAAAGTGCCTCGAGCACGCCAAATTGACTTATCGTAAGCCCATAATCGCTTAAATGCCGATTAATACGCAGTTCTACCGCATTGGCAGCTCTCGAGACTTTTATGTAGGTATCTAACGCTAAACGCTCAGTTAAGGTTGCTTGATATTTCGTTGCCATAAATAATCACAAATATAGTTTAATATTAAACTATTAAATGTCAAGCTAATTATTTACAGGACACGAATTAATAAGCTCTTCCAATAAATTCAATTTCTTAAAACCTAAGCTCGCCTACAAAATTCTATTCTCTCAAAGCTCTAACATACCTTATGGCTTTTGATTACAGTCTTGATTTTCAAGGCATTAATTTTCGAGAACATCCAGAGCTTTATCGCATTGGTCGTGGGGAACAAGGCGTCCTATTGGTCGAACCCTATAAAAGCGAACTGTTACCTCATTGGCGCTTTCGTACGCCAGAAATTGCAAAAACCTCAGCAGAAGCGCTATTTGCTCGGTTCGAAACTTATAAACAACAAAAAGATTTTGTCGGTATGGATATGACACGCAAGTTTTTGCAAATGGGCTTTACTCGAGCGAGACGTTATGCCAATCACCCATCAGGTCGAAAATACAATACTAATACAGGGGAAATTCTGCCCCAGGCTGAAAACTGGAAAACAAGTCCAAAAGCAGAATCAGCTCGCATCTTTTATGATTATTATCAAAAGGTAAAAAATGACCCTGAATATTTACTATCTAAAGTACGTCACAAAACAAATTTTGAAACCTAGATGGCTTCTTTCCCAAATCAAATATCAATCATTTTCCAAACGATAAAACAAGGCAGAAAGCCCTAAAGCCTTCTGCCCTGTTAAGCTTAATCTGCTTAATTCATTGAGTGAAACCCAACTTTATTCCCTTCCGTATCAAGAAATAAAGCAATAAAACCATTTTCACCAACTGCCCTTTTATCCATAATGACTTTTCCCCCAGCAGCTTCTACTCTTGATAAAGGGTCACTTAAGTCGTCACCACCATTTAGGTAAATCAGCGCACCGTCTTGACTGGGTTTATAGCCTTGCTCTTTATTTTCTATAAGCGCACCACCAATCCCCTCTTGGTAAGGCAAAATAGTCATTTGACCCCCAGCGAAGGGCTGAGTTATAAGCTTGTCGGCAGCTAAAACGGTGCCATAAAAGGCTTTGGCGCGGTTCATATCGCTTACAGAAAGTTCAAACCAATTGATTGCGTGTTTCATAAAATCCTCCAGAGTGAGCCTTTAAATTTTGTATCGGTGCTCATCTACTTAAAATTTAAGGCATCCTAGTGACAACCCTATGTCAGTAGTCAAATAAGAAAGTAGTAAGAGCTAATTCTTTAAACTTCAGTTGATGTAATGGTTCGTTTTCAAACGGCCCTCACATATGTTCTTCCTCTTTTAGGGGCTATGATCTGCTTTTTCACCTTGGGCGCTATGAAAAGCAGGGAGTCAGTAGCGCAACCGACTTTGGAGGTCATCTTGAATCGCATCGTCTCTTACCTCAAACTTGCCTTAGTGGCTACTCTGGCCTTTTTAACGGCCTGCTCTACCACAACTGCACCCCAAGCAAATACTGAGCCTTACTACATTGCTTCAGTGAAAATAGATAAAACTGCCACTGAGGCTCAAGTGAAAGCACAATTTGGTGGAAGTATTATCAGCTTTAAGCCTGAAGCTGGTTTTGCCATTCTTGGTCTTAGCAAAACGGAAGGCGAACTTACAACTTTAGACACCGCCCTTAATCAAAATGCCTTTGCCTCTCCCGAAGTTTCAGCCGCAGGTTATAGCGCCTGGGCAGGTGGCTTTTCTGCTTGGGCAGGTGGCTTTAGCGCTTGGGCAGGCGGCTGGAGTGCCTGGGCAGGTGGAAGCAGTATTCCTCAAGCTCCTATTGAAAATGATAGCTATTGGAAGCAAATTCAGCTTTACCGCGCACAAGCCATAAGCAAAAACTTTGGTCAAGGTATTACTGTTGCCGTTATTGATACGGGTCTAGACTTAAGCCACAGCATGTTTCAAGGGCGCTTAAGCAGCAGCTCGAGCTGGAAAGATTACGTAGATGGTGATAACAATCCTGCTGATGTGTCTGGTGGCAATGGTTATGGTCACGGTACAGGTGCTGCTGGGATTATTTTACAAGTTGCACCCAAAGCAAAAATTATGCCCATTCGCGTTCTGGCAAGCGATGGCAAAGGTGATCTTGATAATGTCATTTCGGCCATCATTTGGGCAGCTGATCACGGCGCAAACATCATTAATTTATCGCTTGGTAGCAATGAATACTCAAATGCCTTGCAACTGGCAACAGACTATGCGGGTTCAAAAGGGGTCTATGTTGTTGCTTCCGCAGGCAATAATGGCACCCAAAACGGCACCACCTACCCTGCTCGCATGACTTATTGGGGCAATAGCAAGCTTTTTGGTGTAGGCAGCGTACAAAGTAACGCCTTACTTTCTACCTTCTCAGCTTTTGGTGATGGCCTCTTTGTTTCAGCTCCAGGCGAAGGTATCGTCAGTGCCTATCCGGGTAGCAAACTCGCCAAATTTACCGGAACCTCTTTTGCAGCTCCTTTACTTACAGGTGCTCTGGCCCTTGCTGGCTCTGAAGCTCCTGCGGGAACCGACTACAGTCGCTTTTCTGATTACCTAAAAGACAGCATTTATAGCAATAACTTTAGCGAGCAAAATATGAGCGCCAAAGGCATTCAAGATTACGCTTTCGGTTTTGGTATCTTAGATGTTGAAGCCTTGATTCGTACACTTCCTGGTTGGGCATCACCCATTGCCAGCACTGAGCTTATAAGCAATGGTGGCTTTGAAAACGGAACGATGACTGGCTGGTGGACAAACAACAGCAATTCTAAGGTTGTAAGCAGTGGCGCTTTTGCAGGTAGCAAAGCCATTCGCATGAGTGGTAACGATACGGGGATGACTTATACGCTTAGTAACTTGACGCCAAATACCACCTATACTTTATCGATAGCCATGCGCAATGATACAGTAGGTGCTGGTAACTCTTTAGGCATTGTTAATTCAGATGACACAGGTATCTGGAAATGGTCAGAAAGAACCTATTATGCCCTCTCTACCCTTACCTTTAATACTGGAGCAAGTACCAGTAAACAAATCTCTATCTGGCGTAATGGCCCAGGCTATACCTTTGTTGATAATGTGAGCCTCAAAACCTGGTAAACAGCAAACTATACCTTTCCAAAGTCATTCAGCTCGAGCCTGTGCTCGAGCTGTTTCTTTTCTTTTATCCATTGGCTTACACCCATTCCATTTATTTCCCTTAAAAACAAATGCGAGCAATCAGTCATAAAATACTGTCTTTGATGGCTGATACCAAACTGAAAAGTGGATGTAATGATACTTAGCTTGTCCAAGCGTACGGTCAAAAATCGCGTTCAATTCTTAAGAATTAAACGGAAAGGGTATCAAACCCAAACTCTGACTTGAGCTAAAAATCAACACATTTTGTAAAGAACAGGGCGTTTAAAAGAAGGTTAGAGTAGAAAAATTAAGCCTTTACTGACCTGCTTGAACTACCTTTAAATAGGTCAAAGGGTCAATAGAGTTACCACCATAGCGAATTTCAAAGTGTAAGTGAGGCCCGGTCGATGCACCAGTTGTACCTACCCAGCCGATGGTTTCCCCTTGCCCTACAGTTTGCCCAACACTCACAGCCATATTGCTCATATGGGCGTAGCGGGTCTGACTACCATCTGCATGATCAAGAAAAACGACGTAACCATAGCCCCCTCCCCAACCTGAACGGCTAACGGTGCCTGATTTTGAGGCCAAAATGGGTGTGCCTTGGGACGCACCAATATCTACGCCTCCATGAAAGGTATTGCCTCCTACGCTAATATTACGGTAGCCGTAATAGGAAGTAATTTGACCTTGTACTGGCCATATAAAATTGGTATCAGAGTATTGCGGAACCACGGCAACACCGCTAAATTCTTCGAGAACATCTGGGTCAGGAATATAAACAAGCGAGCCAGCCGAAAGAGCCTTAAAGTTAGTAATGTTATTGGCAGTTGCAAGCGCTGCCACACTAAAATGATGGTCTATTGCCAAATGCAAAAGGGTTTGATTTGCTGGCAAACGTACAATTCCGCCTTCACCTGGGGGAATCATCAAGGTGATTCCTGGGGTTAAATAGGCATCTTCAGAAACAAAATTAAAGTTGGAGTTAGAGCGCTCGAGCGTCGAGGTGCTAAGCCCAAAGTGCTCAGATAAACTAAGTAGCGTATCACCACCATTTACAAGGTAAGTCTGAAGGCCAACTCGAGCCTCTACTTGAGGCGCACTGGACGGACTTGCACTGGCTGCACTCTGCACAGACGCATTGGGTACATAAAGCGTTTGCCCTAACTTTAACTGATCGGTGTTTAAGGCGTTTAATGCTTTTAACTCTGTAACCGAGGTGCCATAACGCTTGGCAATACTAAAAAGCGTATCGTTGGCAACAACATTATATAAACCAGTCTGCGCGAATGCTGGTGAGAGCAACGCGCAAACAATAGTAATAAGTTTAAAGGAAAAGGCTAACTTCGACACGCTAGCAAGGGTAGCATTAGCCCTGTCCGAGGGTTGATAAAAACTCCTCGTTGCTCTTGGTTCGGTTAAGCCTTGAGAGTAGCATTTCCATAGCCTCTGAAGGGTCCATATCGCTAATAACTTTACGCAAGAGCCACATTTTGGCAAGAACTTCTTCACCAAGGAGCAAGTCTTCACGGCGTGTACCCGATTTAAGAATGTCAATGGCTGGGAAGATACGGCGCTCTTCAAGTCGGCGAGAGAGGTGAAGCTCCATGTTACCTGTGCCTTTGAATTCTTCAAAGATCACATCATCCATCCGTGAACCGGTTTCAACCAGAGCCGTAGCAAGAATGCTTAGTGAACCGCCACCACGTATATTTCTGGCAGCACCCAAAAAGCGTTTGGGCCAGTGCAGGGCGCTCGAGTCAAGACCCCCTGAAAGCGTACGACCCGTGGGGGGTGTCACCAAGTTATTAGCCCGTGCTAAGCGCGTAATGGAATCCAGGAGAATCATGACGTGTCCACCCTCTTCAACAATGCGGCGCGCACGCTCATGCACAAACTCTGCTACACGAATGTGATTGGTTGGCGGCTCATCGAAGGTACTGGCAATCACTTCAACACCCGTTACAGATTCTCTAAAATCGGTTACTTCTTCAGGTCGTTCATCAATTAAGAGCACAATGACTTTGACATCGGGCTCGTTGGTGGTAACGGCGTGAGCAATCTTTTTAAGCAAGGTGGTTTTACCTGCTTTTGGCGGCGCAACAATAAGACCGCGCTGCCCCCGACCAATCGGCGCAAGTAAATCAATAACCCTTGAGGATACTTCGCCAGCTGTGGTTTCCAGTTTGATGCGCTTTTCTGGAAAGGTTGGAATAAGATCATCAAAGCGTGGGCGTTTGGAGGCCTGAAACGGATCAACCCCGTTGACAGCTTCAACTCTAATCAAGGTACCGTAGCGCTCATTATCCCGTGGGCGACGTGATTTACCCAAGATGTAATCGCCTGTTCGGAGTTTGAACTGCTTGATTAACCCTGCTGAAACAATCACTTGACGGGTATTATTTTGTAAAAGAGAGTCCTGCAAAAAACCATAACCATCAGATGAAATTTCTAAGTAGCCTTTAACAATCTTCAGGCCTTCACTCTCGGCACTACGCTCTAAGATAGCTACGGCTAAATCATCTTTGGCTAACTTACGGTAGTCTTCAACACCGACTTCTTTGGCTAAAAGATGAAGTTCAGGGAGTATTTTAGATTGCAAGTCACGAAAATTAAGCCCGGGCTTGCGCTGCTTGCCTTTAGAACGGCTTTGATTTTGTTTAGAGGAAGTTTTGCGTTTTGTCTCGCCCTCAGAATTTGCTTCACTACTGGAATCATCTTCGCTATCTTCAGATTCACTATTATCTTCAGATTCAGTATTATCTTCAGATTCATTACTTACTGCTTCAGCTGATGTTTCTGATTCTGGTTCTTCTTTGGTCGATTTACGCTTCCGCGTGTTTTTCTTGGGTTTTTCTTCAACGGTTTCAACTTCGGCTTCGCTATTATTTTCGACAACTGCCTCAGCTTTTATCTCTTCAGTCGCTTGCGCATCTTCTTTTTTCTTTCTAGTATAGCGACGCTTGGGTTTTTCTTCTTGCTTCTCTTCGGGGAGATCAATCGTATCGGCCATTTGTCATCTCTTTCCTTATTTTTTGTTTGGCACCAGCTCGAGCTTTACAAGGCTTAAGCATCTCAGCACAATCGTGTGCTTATTAAGGTATGGGTTTCTTAGCTGTGATTTTCATTTAATTTACCATGTTTGGGCACAAACTATGTAAGTACCAAACCTAAACTTGTTGACGGAATTAAATACATAATAACAAGATTTGGGGGATGGTACAGCAAACGTATTGACTAAACTAGCGCTTACTGCTACCGTTTAGTATAAAGGACGAGGTTCTGGCTTGTAAAGCAGCTGTGAACGACCTTTAAAAGCAATGACGGGAAAGAGTAAGTTTTCTCACTTGTTAAAAGCGAGCCAGGGACGGTGCAAGCCTGGTAGCAAGCGAAAGCCCAAAATCCTCCCTGAGCTGCCTTCCCAACGGTTATAACAAGCCAGGTTTTTTATAACCAACAGGTTTTATAACCAAGTAGATAAGGCCGCGAGTCGCGCGTTACAGCGGCAGACTTTCCTCTTCGGGGAAGTAAACAAGCTTAGTACTGTGAAGTACTAAGAAAGTTGGGTGGTACCACGCCAAGGCGTCCCAGCACAGACATTGTGTTGGGTGTTTTTGTTTTGGATTGGAGGTGCTCACCGTGAAGCGATGTTTAAGTTTTATCTTAATGATCTTTGGCTTTGCTTTTGCTCAGCTCGAGCCAAGAGACTGTCCTAGACAGCTTATGCTTAGTGAAACCGAGGGCGAAACTGCCTTTTGTCAAACCTTAAAGGTTCCCCAAGATTGGGCAAATACGCAGGGGAAAACGCTCGAGCTAGCTATTCTTACCTTAAAAGCCAAAGCCGAAACGCCAAAACCCGACCCCATCATTTTTTTACAGGGTGGACCTGGCGGTGCAGCACTGTCAACCATTGAGTTCTGGCAAAACTTAAGCTGGCGAGGTATGCGTGACATTATCTTGATAGACCAGCGCGGTACAGGTTACGGCAAACCCAATCTCAAGTGCCCTGAACTTTATCAGAATCTTGATGATTTTAAACTGGGCGCATCCGAGTGCCGAGCACGCTTAAGTGATGCAGGCACAAATGTTGACCTTTTTACGAGTAGCCAAAATGCCCAGGACATTCATGCCTTTATTGAGACCAAGGGGCTCGAGTCAGTTAATCTTTACGGTGTTTCTTACGGCACACGCCTTGCCCTTACGATCATGAGAGATGCACCTGGGCGTATCCGAACGGTGGTGCTTGACTCTACTTATCCACCTCAGGCTCAACGATTGAGCGAATTTGGCCCTAATTTTTTAAGGGTGCTCAGGCAAGTTTTTGACACCTGTTTAGCAATTAGCGCTTGTAACGAGGCTTATCCTTCGCTGGAAGCCCGCTTCTTTTCAAGCTTTAATCCCTCAGGCAGATTGGCTTATCAGCAAACGATTTCTGGGCTCGAGCTTAGCTCAGCAGACATCTTAAATTTGCTTTTTCAGGGCATGTACAGCGAAAAAACAATCAGCAGTCTTCCCTATGCGCTTGACAAATTAAGTAATCATGACTTGAACAGCTTTATTATTGTTCTCGCTGGTATGGCAAGTGCGCAAGATTTGGACACAGGCAATTTTGGCTTTAGAGATATATGGCAAGGTTTGGGCGAAGTTTTTAAATATATCTGGCGTGAAGTGCAATCTGAAGGCGTTTATTTTGCAACCGAGTGCCCAGAAGATGTCTTTTTTCAAAACTACCGTCTGGTTAGACGAGATAATGAAGGGCTCGAGCCTATCTTGCAAGACTTTGCCAATCAAACCGCTCTTGATATGTTTGCTGCCTGCCGTTCGTGGCAAGCGCCACGTGGCGTCAAGATAGAAAGTCAGGCTGTTGTAAGCGATATTCCTACCCTGGTTTTAGCTGGCAGTTTTGACCCCATTACCCCACCCGAGTGGGGAAAACGCGCCGCCGAAACCCTTAGTCACAGTTATTTTTATGAATTCCCTAATGCCGCGCACGGTGTTTTTCTTTCCAGCGATTGCCCTGTGCAAATGGTTGAAGCCTTTTTAGATCATCCTGAAACTGCTCCTGATGCTAGCTGCATCGAGGGGCTCGAGGTTAAATTTTATGTTCCACAGTAATAATTGGAGGTTATATGTTTAAAGACGTAAGTAGTGGTGTCAACTTACCCAGGCTCGAGGAATCCATCATAGAGTTCTGGCGTGAGCGCGACATCTTTAAGAAGTCGGTTGTCAAAGCTTCACCTCAAGGTGATTACATCTTTTATGAAGGCCCCCCTACTGCCAACGGCAAGCCCGGCATTCACCACGTCATTGCCCGTTGCTACAAAGACCTGTTTCCGCGCTTTAAAACCATGCAGGGCTACCGTGTAGGTCGCAAAGGTGGCTGGGATACCCACGGTTTACCTGTAGAAATTGAGATCGAAAAGAAACTCGGGCTGAGTGGCAAACAAGACATCGAGCGTTATGGCATCGCCGAATTTAACAAGCTGGCTAAAGAATCGGTCTTTTCCAACATTCAAGACTGGAACTGGATGACCGAGCGCAT
>JAHEBB010000597.1 GCA_024642575.1 Trueperaceae bacterium
AACAAGACTTTAACAAAGCAGCTGAACTTGCCGAACGGGCTTACAAATTACCTGGCTTGTCGGGTAGCGATGTTGCAAACTTAAAACGACTCTATCCATTGCTTTGTGCAGGTAAAAGTGTATTGGCACCCATCGTAAGAAAAGAAGCTGAAGGCTATGGTTTAATACTTGAGCTAACTACCGAGAGTGCGCGCGCACTCTATAAACCTGAAGCTCTAAGTAAGAGTCAGACCCTACCCTTAAGGGGTACATCCTTTGTAGGCCGTGATGCCGAACTAAAAGAATCGACCTCGCTATTAGCAAAGTCCGATATTAGATTGCTTAGTTTAATAGGTCCTGGTGGTGCGGGTAAGACTCGCATAGCCTTACAACTTGCCCATAACCAGCAACAATCCAAGATTTATAAACATGGGGTTTATTTTGTTCCTTTAGAAACCCTAACCGATGCTGGTCTTATTCCTGTTCATTTGATTACTCATTTTGGACTTACTCAGCAGGCAAAACAAGACCCTCTCGAGCAGGTTATTGACTTTATTTCAGATAACCATATTTTGCTTATTTTGGATAACTTTGAGCAGCTTAATAAGGACGCAGTTTATTTAACTGACCTACTCAATAAATGCCCAAACCTTAAACTGCTGGTAACCTCACGCGAAAGACTCAGACTCGAGGAGGAACATAGTCTTGAAATTGGGGGCCTGAAGTATGCAGTAGATAATGCGTTAGGAGACGCAACTCAGCTCTTTAAGGAGCGTGCTCAGCAAGTAAAGCCCCGTTTTGATTTACACACCAATCTTACTGACGTTTTGCGTATTTGTGAATTGGTGGATGGTTTGCCCTTAGCCATTGAGTTGGCAGCGGCTTGGATTAGGCTTTTAACGTGTCAAGAGATAGCTCAAGAACTTCAGAGTAATCTAGACTTGCTAAGCTCGACGAATATCAACACACCCGATAGACAGCGAAGCCTCAAGGCTGTTTTTGAACACTCCTGGCAATTACTAAGTCTAAAAGAACAGGAGGTACTGAGAAAGCTTTCTGTGTTTCGTGGGGGATTTAAGCGTGAGGCTGCTTCTGAGGTTACAGGTGCTACCATTGCCAATCTTGCGTCTTTGGTTGATAAGTCCTTGCTTAGGGTTTTGCCCAATGGTAGGTATGACAGGCATCCTTTGTTGTATCAGTTCACACAGGAAAAACTAGAATTAGATACCGAAGAGGCGAACTATACTCGAGCCAAACATGCTGATTATTTCGTTAATCAATTAGTAGCTACAGAGCCTGAATTAACAGGCGATCAGCAAAGGCAATGGCTTACGAATTTGGATCAAGATTATGACAATTTAAGAGCGGTTTTAGACTGGGCACTTAAGAGTGCAAACAGAAATACAAAGGGTTTAGAACTTGCTAGTGCGCTTCATCACTTCTGGTATTTGCGAGGCTATTTTAGTGAAGGGCGTAATTGGTTAGATGCTTTCCTTGCGCGGGAAATGTACAGAGGCTTGCCCTATCTAAAAGCCCTTTACGCGAGTGCTCGGCTGACGCGTGAACAAGGAGATTACAATGTCGCTAAATCTTCTTTTAAAACTTGCATACAACTTGGGCAAGAACTTGGGGCTAAAGACATTGTGTCTAAATCATGGGAAGGATTAGGAGGTATAGCACATGAACGCGGAGATTATGCCACAGCCCATACTTTTCATGAGCAAAGTTTGGCCCTCGAGCGAATCCTAAAAAATGACTCAGGCATCAGCTCGAGTCTTAATAATTTAGGGGCTGTTGCCTACTATCAGCGTGATTTTCCTAAAGCTCATACTTTTTTTGAGGAAGGTTTAATGATTAGGCGCAAATTAGGCGATGGCGCAGGAATTAGTGCGTCCCTTAATAATCTCGGCTTAGTAGCACTCGGTCAAGAAGATGCTGCTTCTGCGAGGGCCTATTTTGAGGAAGGATTAGCAATCCAAAAAATCTTGGGTGATAAGCGTAGTCTAGCTTTGACTTATAGCAATATGGCAATACTTGAAGAAGGGATAGGCAACTACTCAAATGCAAAGCTACTTGCCACAGAAAGTCTCAAAATCGTAGTAGAAATTGGCTATAAGCGAGGCGCGACACTCTTACTTGGAAGTTTAGCTGATCTGGCAGCTGCTAGCAAAGAGTTCGAAAAAGCTGCACTTCTCTGGGGAACACTGGAAAAGTTACGCAAGATTACCGACATACCTTTGCACCCCAATGACAAGGCCGAGTATGAGCAAAATGTGAGCGCCGCAAGAATGCAAATCGATGATGAAACATTCACTAGGGCGTGGGCGAAGGGAATGGAAATGACTCTCGAGCAAGTCCTCGACTTATCCCTCACTACCAAGGGCTAGCCCCAATTTGCTTGTTCGGGACTTGGTCAGGGCTTTAAGCTATAATCATAGCTACCTATGCAACTGCAAACCTTAGGAACCTTGCGACTCAAGGGAACAAGCTTTGGTCAGCCTAAACCGCTGACTTTACTTAGCTATTTGAGTTTAGAAGGTGCTAAATCCAAAGGGCATTTGGCAGAGCTTTTTTGGCCTCAGGGCAACCGCATGAAATCACTTTCCATGACATTGACCCGACTTAAACAGGGCGTGGGAAATATTATTGAAGCAGATACCAGCAAGGTCTGGTTAACCTTGTCTAGTGATGCGAAGGATTTGCTCGAGTCGCTTGATAAAAGCGATTGGCAAAAGGCTAGCGAACAGTATAGTGGGGCATTTCTTGAGGGCATACTCCTAGATGATTGGAATGCTGAACTTGAAGAATGGGTTTACAGTACCCGCGAGTATCTGGCTGAGCGGGTTCAATATGCCCTCTTAAATCTGGCTGGAGCCGCAGCCTCGCAACAAGATTTTGACCAAGCAGGTTTGCTAGCAGAACGTGCTTATAAACTTCCGGGCTTGTCAGGTCATGAGCCTGCAACCTTAAATCGGCTTTACCCGCTACTTTGTGCTGGTAAAAGTCTATTTGCCCCGATCGTTCGTAAAGAGGCTGAAGGCTATGGTTTAACACTCAGTTTAACGACGTCTGAAGCAAAGAGCCTATTTGTAAGCCCTAAATCCGAAAGCTCGAGCCCTACCTTACCCGTGCGTAATACCGCTTTTGTAGGCCGACAAAAAGAGCTAGGGGAACTAAGCACGTTACTTG
>JAHEBB010000598.1 GCA_024642575.1 Trueperaceae bacterium
TTGAACACCCCTGTCTTTAAGGGTTGTGAGTAGGTGGTCAACAAAATAAGCAAAATGTTTGCGTTCTATTCCCTTATCTTGGTGGGCATAGCGTAAAGGCAAACCTGTATAAGGTAAGGGGCCGCCCAAAGCTGCGGTGAAAAATTCGCGCTGCATGGCAACAAGCTTGTCGATATCGGTATGTTTAAAAAACGGCTCGAGCCTGGGGTCTGCCATAACTCGCCCATAAAAATCATTGACCATGGCGTCAATAGCTTCAGCCCCACCCAGGCGCTCAAAAAGACTTTTTTCTGCTGACATGTCAACCTCCTATAGAGGAAGTTTAATGCATTGCTTAGCAAGATGCCTAATACTGTACCGCTGGATGAACAGACTCAATTAGGTTTAAACAGCCTTTCAGATTAAACCACCTTGGGCTGAAAAGCTTTGGGTAAAAAGTCTGAGGATACTGAACCTTATACCAATTCCGTTTATATCCCGAACAAAGTGAGGTTATAAATGCAATCTTGGATTGTCGAATCAAATACCAAGCCCAATCTAATCGAGAAAAACTCGAACAGAGTTTTTTTGAGATTCTTTCGGGCTTGGTATTTAGCCCATGCCCAAAGACATTGAACTTAAACCAAATTGTGCTACTTTAAACAGTAAGCATGACCTGCGGACTATTCTAAGTAGACGCTTATTGAAACAATTAATGATGAAAACGCCGACCACCAAAGTAAACGTACGCGTGCACACCACCAATATGCGCATTTATGGCACCATGCACCTTTTACCTCAAGGGGATATTTCAGGCATATTAAATAACAATCGCCTGTTTTTTCCGATGACGGATTGTCAGATTTTTAAAAAGGGTTTACGGCACCCGCCTTTACCCGAAGAATTGCATTTTGAGGCCGAGTTTTTAGCAGTTCCTAAAGACAAGGTTTTGTGGCTTGATTTAGGTGATACCAACAAGATTTTTGGGCCAGGAGTTGAACTTCGGAGCCTTTATTTGCTCTTCCCAGGCTATGTGCTTAAAGGTGATTTTTTGATTTTGCCCAGTGTGAGAACCTCTGATTTCTTGGTTCGCGCGGTGGTCGAAAAACCCTTTCAATATCTTTTCAATGTTGAGCTTTTTTTGCCCAGACAGGGTAAAAATCTAGAGGATGCTGCTGTGGTAGAGCGTTTAACTGCCATTACTGTAAATCTGAACAATGTTGCTGGTGTTTTTAATGTCAAAGATGACATTACCGATTTTCCTGAGTTTTAAAGCTTTTGAAATAGCGCCATAACCACAATGCCTCGGTGCTGTGCTTTGATGAGTTTTAAGTTCACACTATGGGCAACGTGTTCCAGCTCTCTTGTATCAATAAAACGAATCCCTGAGAGCCTAAGTAGCCCTTGTATACTTTTCCCCATTAGCCCATCAGCCCTTCGAAGATACATTTGCCACATGCGTCCGCCCGATTTAAGAACACGTGAAAACTCACTGAGTGTTTTGGGTACGTCAAGAAATTCATTCAGGGACCCTCCACAAACAAGGGCATCAAAGCTTTCGTTTTCAAAGGGCAGGTCAGTTACATCGGCTTGAATGAGCTCGAGCTTAATATCATCTCGCTTTGCATAGCTTTGGGCTTGTTTTAAAAAAGGCAAACTAAAATCAACTGCGCTAAGGTTTAGGCTAGGGTCATGCTTTAGAAGCGCTCGAGCATAAAGACCTGCGGAGCAAGCTGCATCCAAAATGCGCTCATGAGCTTGTGGGTTCAGCCACTCGAGCATTAGGTCAAGTTCCCTTTTAACAGTAAAATTACCCTGGGTCAAAATACTAAGTGAGCGATTACGCCAGAGAGGTTCGTAAAGTCTGGCAGTCAAAGGCCAGAAATTTGAACTTTGTGCTAGCGGAACGCGGGGTTTTTCCTTTGAGGCTAAAACAATGCCCTCTTTAACAGGAAAGGCATCTAGCTTAGAGATTCCAGCCACCTGCAACCTCGAGCGTGACTCCTGTAATATAGGCTGCCTCATCTGAAACCAAAAACTTGACAGCGGCAGTTAGCTCAGACAAATGACCTGTGCGAGCTATCGGAATATCAGCAATAGGTTTGGTTTCACTGTTTTCCATAACCCCAGGACTTATAACATTGATCGTAATGTTGTTTTGAGCTTCTGATTTTGCGAGCGCTTTGCTATAAAGAATAATGCCTGTTTTAGCAATTCCATAAGCCGTAATCACAGGGCGAGCGACCAGATGCTCGGCTCCGGCAAAGCCAATATTGATAATGCGCCCTTTGCCCTGTGCACGCATAAGCGGAATAGCCGTTTGGCAGGTGTAAAAAACAGGGTGAAGGTTGCTGTCAAACATGGCGTGCCAGTTTTCAACACTGACTTCTGAGAGGGGAGCTTTGTGGTAGTTGCCTACGTTATTGACTAAGACATCAAGTCTGCCTAACCGGTTATGTGCTTCTATGACCAACCCTTTTGCCTCTTCAAATGAACTGACATCTGCTTGTAGGGGGAGCGCTTTTACGCCATACTTTGCGGCTTGTTCAGCAACCTCTTGGGCTTCTTTAGCGCTCGAGCGGTAATGTATAACGACGTCATAACCTAAGGCTGCCAGTTCTAAAACGAGGGCTTTACCAATGCCCCTGGCTGACCCAGTGACTAAGGCAGCAGGCATAAATAAGTACCACCAAAAGCTTTAAAGCAAATCATAAAACCTCTTCGGTGCGAAACTGTTTTTTTAGGTAAAATGTAAGCAAAGTGCGGGTAAATGAATTTAGGGGATAGCTTAACGCTTCTTGTGGAGACACCCAGGCAAAAGTTTGCGCTTCATCATTTAGTGTGACCGCTTCGGAGCTCGAGCGGGCAATAAAATTGAGCAAGATAAAATGTGCCTCTTTGTAAAACTCTGGGCTATTTACTGCTTCTTGAACAGGGCCCCAGTGAAGGTCAAAAAGCTCGAGACCCGTTTCTTCCTGAAATTCTCTCAAAAGGGCTTCTTTTATTGTTTCACCATAGTCAATTTTTCCCCCTGGAACACCCCAAGAATCTTTCCATTTATGGGTTTGAATCAGTAAAATACGCCCCTCTGGACTTACAACCAGCGCGCCAACGGTAGCTAGGGGATAGTTAGGCATTAGCTTAAGACTATACAGATGAAAGAGGTATTGCCGTAGCAAGACCTACAGA
>JAHEBB010000599.1:0-607 GCA_024642575.1 Trueperaceae bacterium
AAGGGCAAAAAGACGGGGCGAACTTTGGCTTGCCACTGACCGTTCTCAGGGTAAACCGAGGCAAGCAAGCGAATCTTTCCGCCACGCTCTTTAGCTTCGTTCATCTGGCTAGGGCTGAGTTTATCTATGCCTCTGGTATTGGCTTTTACCGTTTCCCATTTAAGGTCTGGGTCAAAAACAAGTCTTGCTAACACGGTGAGTTTATGGGCAGTGTCAAAACCACCCACATCTAAGGTTGGGTCGGCTTCAGCGTAGCCAAGGCGCTGGGCTTCGGCAAGGGCATCTTGGTAAGCAACCCCTTTTTCTAACTCGGTCAAAATATAGTTGCAGGTTCCATTTAAGATGGCATGAAGCTCTAAGGGGCTCGAGCCTCTTAGAACGCTACTTAACGGCCCAACGGCTGGTGTACCTGCCATAACTGAGCTTTCAAAGTGCAAAAGCCCTTGTTCGGCAAACGGCTTAAATTCTTGCCAGCGCTCAGCTAATACAGCTTTATTGGCACTAATGACAGGCTTACCCTCTTTAAGTGCTTGAAGGCTTAAATCACCTGCAAGCCCTGTACCACCCATAACCTCAATAACGATGTCAGCATTTGCCAAAACCTCGC
>JAHEBB010000599.1:617-3166 GCA_024642575.1 Trueperaceae bacterium
GACTCTGTCGTAAGTTGTGAGCTATTTAAACCCTCGCGGTTTTTACCAAGATCTCTAACCAAAACTTTGCTGATTGCTGCGTCTATGTCAGGTCGGGTTGCCAAAAGTTGTGCGGTAGCTGCGCCAACATTGCCAGCTCCAAGTAAGCCAATTCGTTTCATAATTATTAGGCTAACATGGTTTAAACAGAAAATTCAGCCTAATAAAAAGCAATCTTGGAAGAAATGGCTTTTGGGATTTAAGGTTTGACCTAAAGGTTAGTAGGGAAAAGCTATATCACAAACCAAGTCATGATCTGAAGTGGCTTTCCAGTTGGTCATCAAATAGACTTCTCTAGGAGAATCACATAAGCTAAGATCTTTTGTTTTTAAGTGTTTGGCTACGGCGTCATAGGCTTCTAAAATGCCAGGAAAATCCATTTGCAGCTTGCTGATGCGTGTATACGCCTCTTTATGAGCAGGCTCGAGCCTGATGTTTATGTCGCCTTGAGGCTCGAGCTTGGCAGCAAAGGGAATGCAGACTTCAACAGGTCCATCAGAATCATCATTCACTTGACCATGAAAAATAATAAAGTGCGCGCCACTAGGTTTAAGGCTCGAGTGTTCAAGATAGTCAAGCATGCTTTTCATGGAAGCGTCAATAAAGGTTTCAAGGTCTTGAATATAGACGGATTTTTTAACAGATAAAACGTTTTGCTCCGCAACGTCGCGTTCTAAAATGTCAAACATATGTTCTCCTTTGGTCTCGAGATAACCCTCGAGGTAGTGAACCAGCTTGCGTTTATTCTCAATATCTCTTTCGACCTCTTGCCAGTAGCGTCCTATGGCCTGAATCGCTACTTTGACCTCTAACGCTAGTATCTCAGCAATCTGATTTAGCGGCATCTCGAGCTGCCGTAGTAAAGCAATCAACTTGGCTTTTTCAAGTTGTGATTCTAGGTAATAGCGGTAACCCGTTTGTTCATCGACATAGATGGGGATTAGGAGACCCATAGCATCATAAAGCCGAAGGGCTTTTTGCGAGAGCCTGCTGCGCTTGGCAAACACGCCTGTGGTCATAAGGTCTTGAGATACTTGCTCGTTCACGATTTTAGTATGAAGCCTGCCCCAAGGGCAGAGTCAAGCCTAGAAAAAACTAACGAATTGCTCGAGCCTTTTTTTCTCTTTAGCATGTTGCGGAACCTGGGCATCTTCAGCCGGGTAGCCCACGACCAGATTGATATAAGCGCGTTCATTTTTTGGTCTTTGTAAAATCTCCGCCAAGAAATTCATTGGGCTTGGTGTGTGGGTCAGACAAGCTAAGCCAGCATTGTGCAAAGCTGCAATCAGAAAACCTGTGGCAATCCCTACGGATTCCTGAACATAATAGTGTTTGGTTTTATTACCCGCATCATCAAGCCCATAAGCTTGCGCAAATATGACTATAAGCGCACCTGCCCTATCGATAAACGATTTATCGGCATCGGTACCCAAGGGGGCAAGCGCGTCAAGCCACTCCTCTGAGGCGCGTTCTTTGTAAAACGCTAGCTCTTCTTCTTCGGCAGCCAAGCGGATTTTGTGTTTGATGTCTTTATCGGTCACAACCGCAAAATGCCAGGGTTGCTGGTTGGCACCGCTTGGCGCGCGACCTGCGGTTTCGAGACAGGTTTTTAAAACTTCGAGCGGCACAGCTTTATCGGCAAAGTCGCGGGTGCTGTGGCGGCGTTTCATCATTTCAAAAAAGGCTAAAGCTCTGGCTTGCATTTCGCTTTCGGGGTAACTGACAATCTCTAGAGGGCTGGATGGAATCTGAGACATAAAGGCTCCTGGGCTCGAGTTTCTATCAGTATAAGCTGTTTTAGAGTTCACTTTACCTACTAGCTCAGTAATTGGCCTTGCCAAACGCTATCCAAATTGCTCCTATAATTCCCCTTATGCAAAGTCTTAAAAGCCCTGAAGATGTTAAAGCTATGCTCGAGCATTCTCACAAAGAAACTGTTTTCTTGTACAAACACAGTGCCTCTTGCCCCATCAGTTTTTTTGCCAGACAAGAGGTTGAAGCCGCTGCCGAAAAACACCCTGTATATATGGTGGTTGTGCAGCAGGCCAGAGACATCTCAACTGAGCTTGCCGCACGTTTGGCTGTCAGACACGAAACGCCCCAGCTCATTATGCTAAAGGCGGAAGAGGCTATAGGGATGATTTCACATGGCGCGATTAATCAAATCGCCTTTGATGACATGCTCGAGGGTTAGTTTTTAAGAAGATGCTGTTTTGCCAGGTGATAAGCTTATAAAATGGACTTACCTGAGCTTTATTACTCGAGCGCAAGCGACTTAAGAAAACGTATCCTAAATAAAGACATTTCCTGCCTTGAAGTTACCCAAGCTCATATTGAGCGTATTGAAAAGGTAAACCCTGCCCTCAATGCCATCGTTACTTTCTTGCCTGAAAAAGCGCTCGAGCGTGCAAAAAAAGCTGACCAGCAGCTTGCCAAAAAGGAAGCTGTCGGACTACTTCATGGTTTGCCGGTAGCTCATAAAGATTTGGCGCATACCAAAGGAATAAGGA
>JAHEBB010000600.1 GCA_024642575.1 Trueperaceae bacterium
ACTCCTTAGTACTTACCTAAATGAATTTGATTGTTTAAATTGAAGGGATTAATTTGCAGAGATTAAACCGAAACGCGATTAACAAGCCTTCCGTCCATAAAGCACGTTGTAGCCTTGCTCAACGGTATCAAACTGCCTGATAAACTTTTCTTCGAGTTCAATCAGTTCATCAGCATCTCTGGCATAGGCAAGGACTTTGACATCAAAAGCATCCCTGCCATATAAGCGAATCTCTGGATGGAGTTTGGGACAATCACATCCTCCTTTAAGCGCGACACTGACATGCTTGTTCCAGCGTCTGCTTAAGGGTTGAATGGTGGCACCTATATAGGACTTGCCTGTTGCTTGATTACATAGGTGATAAATAAGACCAAAAGGTTTCATGACCTGCTGCCTTTCCAAACAAAAAACCCCTGACCTAATCAAGATCAGAGGTAGTGTTTATATGAATTGAATAGTTTTTTTGAGAGTGAAAGATGTATTTAGGTATTAGAGATTGCCAAGCTAACTGCTCGGCTATAGCGTCACCCCAGCTCTAGCAGACAAACCCTATCCTTAGGTTCAAAGGCTTCTAAGACCTGCTCAGCAGCCTTGCTTGCCTTCTCCCCTGAAGCTATCAAGGTCTCTAATGCGTCAACCCAGTTTGCTAAATAAGGAAAGCTGTACTCAGAACTGTCTAAACCTAACTGCTGACATACCAGATAAGCACAGCTCTCTGCTTCTAACTCAGCCCGTATTCTGGGACTGCTTAGATCATGCAGTAAGGCATGGGCTAATTCATGGATAAAGGTCTTTAGGGTTTGTAACGGGGATAAGTCTGCTTTTAAGGAAATGCTATGGGTTCTGGGATAGTAACAACCTAAAGCTTCTGTGTGTTTTAACTCAAAATCAACCTTAATCTGCTTTCTGGCACTAAAGGCTAACAGCTTGGTTATGGCTAACCTTAAAGCAGGTTCATCCTCATTCCGATTCTCTAAGCGTTTGGGCTGAATGAGCTGAGGTAGGTCTTCACCTTCGGTTTGACTGACATCAAAGACATAAACACTACGAAAGCCTACTAAGGCTCTGGGGCCTGCATCGGTTAATACAAGATTGTCATCAGGGTTTAGACCCTTAACTCTGTTATTACTATCTGCCCTTGTAGCGTTAGACAGGGAAGGAGATCTATCCGCTTCGTTGTTAGCTGACTTCTTTTCAACAGACCGAGTTAAAGGAGCCAGGATACTAATACCCTTCTCTCCTTTCTTAACCTGTCTACCTAATTCCTGCCATTTCCGATAACCAGCAACTAAGCTGGCATCTGGGCATTGAGACATAATCAGCATGGTGTTAAAGAAGGAGTACTGGTAGAACTTGGCTTTAAAGCTTAGAGCAGCTTGCCAGTTCTGCGTTTGGATAAGGTCAGTAACGCCTTGTTGTAAGCGTTCTAAAGCCTTCTCAATGGCACTGGGGTTTAGGGATGGTTTAGACTTATTTTGATTCATGAGGTTTTCTCCAAAAGAAAACCCCCCAGCGTTAGCTGAGGGGCAAGAATGATAGCTAGGTGTTAATTGTTTTTAAAGGATTAGCCCAACTAGATTGGGGTAAGCAAATGTAGACCTAGGGTTTAAGGCGATCAAAGAGGATTTTGCCCATGAGGTATAGACCAAAGCCCATTGCAAAAGGACAAAGGCAAAAGTAAACCTGAACAAACGTTTCAAAGCTAAGGGTCATTAGGTGTCTCCTTTAGGATTAGACTGAACTCGGTAAGTAAATGGTCTGATAACGACATAAAAACCAGTTGACATAATTGCCAAATAAAAAGCCTGTTCGAAGAACAGGAAATAGTTAAACCAGCTTGTTTAGAGCTTTCTACGATGTATTCGGTAATGGCATACGAAGCCTCCTTAGTAAAGGGTTCCCTCCTAGACCAAATGGCTCGGCAAATAGGCTTTACCGCCAGCAAGATGACCAGGGGGGGAATCCTTACAACCTTGCGGTTTTGGGTGTTGCGGGGCTACCTGTGCTACAAGGGAGGGGGGGGTAGTTAACCTAGAAAGACAGTCAGCCTTAGACGCCATGTTTTATTTGGGGGAAAAGATAGAAGATTTAGCCTTAATTGAAGCTAAAGCAATACGCTAGAATTTGTTGACTTATTTTCTAGTTATTGGTTTAGAGGTAGTTTGGATTAAAGTAAAAAGTATTTACTACTATTGGTTATCTGGCTACACAGTCGTTTTGCTTTGGTTGGGGAAATACAGTTTTGTAAATATTAAAATAGGCACTAAGGCATTCTGTTTATAAATGAAAACCTATCCGAAAAGAGTTCTGACTAAATTGAAAGCAAATGGCTTTGTCTTTATGTATGTATTGATATTACAAGATTGATTGCAAGGATTTTCTAGCTTAGTAACTTCATGATATTCACTACATTCACTTTTAAATTATTGAATACCGAGCTTCTTTTTACCAACATGGGCACCTTATATCTCCGAGATATTAGATCACTTTGCTACTTAGTGACAAAGAGGAGATGGTTGTATGACGATATGGCGTTCCCTAAGGTTTGGTTAGTATTGGTGAGTAGTAAAAGTTGGATATTTAGGTTCGATTTCGTACAAAGTAATTCCTTTTGCCAAATGGCAAATACCCCATCTGTCCGATTTTAGAGGCATCAATAAAAGGAAACAAAACCTGCTGTCTCATTACAAGGTGATGATTCATACAAGATTTAATGGTTGAAACTTTATGTAAAAACTGGCCAAAAGGATAGAGATTAATATGCGTTTGTGTCATGAACCGCGATCATTTGCTCTCTAGAACCAGATACAAACATTTCCCAGTAAGGTTGGGCAACCTCAACGGTTCTGTAATCGAGCGTGAAGCGTTTGCCTAATAGAAACAAGGGTGCTTCTAAATTAGATCTTGACTGAGGATGGAACTCGAAAATATGAAGTAGGCACTCAAAACACCAAGCAACTATTTGAGGGTCTTGGTAGATAATAGGTGTAAGTAGGTTTATGGTTTTTGTTTTTTCAAACAGGCCTAGCTCAGCTAAGGTAGAGGTAATCTTTGGTAAGGCAAAGGTTAAATTGTTATCTTCACCCAAAATTCTAACGACTTGCCTTTTGAGTTGGCTTGTTGAAACCCTATCTTTGAACTGAAGCTCATGGGCAAT
>JAHEBB010000140.1 GCA_024642575.1 Trueperaceae bacterium
TAACTAAGGGTTTGTCAAGTCAAAAAAGGTGGATGCACACATCCACCTTTTTTTAAATAACGAAGCGTTTAATTACTTTGCTCAACAAACTTAACTTCAAAAAGTTTGGGCCAGAGTTTTCCTGTAATATAAAAACTGTCTGATTCGGCATTATAGGCAACACCATTTAAAACAGCATCTCGTGAGAGAGATGCCTTTTCTTGGCTTGAAAGCACGCTGCTTGCGTCTATCTCAGTCACAATAGATCCCGTTTTCTTATCAATTTTAATGATGCGGTCAGACAGCCAGATATTGGCGTAAATATAGTCGCCAACACATTCGAGCTCATTAAGTTGATCTACTGCTTGACCTTTTTCGGTGACGGATATTTCTTTGCTAATGGCAAAAGTGTCGGGGTTTCTCTGAAAAAGTTTGCTCGAGCCATCTGACATATAAAGGTTTTGACCGTCATAACAAAGTCCCCAACCTTCGCCAGTATAGTCAAAGGTTTTAAGCTGATTAAAGGTATCAAGGTCATAGACAAATGCTTTTCCTTCACGCCAGGTAATTTGGTACAGCTTGTTATCGACCCGAGCAAGCCCCTCGGCAAAATAATCGGCACTTAGTCTTAAGATGCGAATGGGTGTACCATTAATATCTACTTCCCTAAGGGTAGATTGTCCGTAAAGACCAGTGCTTTCATAAAACTTGCCCTGATAAAACTCGAGCCCCTGGGTAAAGGCGATATTATCGTGAGTGTAGCTCGAAATAATTTTAGGAACTTCCTGACGCACCTTTGCTTCCTGACAAGAAATCAGGCAGGTACAAAGAAGCAAAAGTAAAGCAAAATGCAGGCGCATATATCACTCCAGATAGGGGAGAACTGTTTCCCAGATAATCTTAGCAAGTTGTTCGGCAGATTGTGTGGCGTCAAAGCATTTCCAGCTTGAATGTCCTTCTGCCTGCCTTAAAAACCCCTCCCTAACCTTTTTATGGAAGCTTAAATCCGCCAGCTCGAGCCTGTCTTTTTGCCCTCTTGCCGCAACCCGCTCCAACCCTTTTTCTGGGTCAATATCTAAAAGCAAAACCAAATCAGGTTGAATGCCCTGTGTCACTCTCTTGGTTAAGTTATAAATAAAATCAAGCTCGAGCCCACGACCATAGCCCTGATAAGCTACCGAAGCCCCATAAAAACGGTCACTCACCACGGTTTTCCCCTGATTAAGGGCAGGTTTTATGACTTCGGTAACATGCTGTGCACGACTTGCCGAATAAAGAAGAAACTCGGTAAGCGGACTTATTTCTAAATTTGGGTCCAAAATGACAGTTCGAATGGCGTCAGAGGCAGGGGTGCCTCCGGGTTCACGGGTTATGACAGGCAAAATACCCTTTTGCTCGAGCCGCTTAGCTAAAGCTTTAATTTGAGTCGTTTTACCTGCACCTTCGGGACCTTCAAAAACAATAAACATTTAGAGCCCCGTTGGTAAATGAATAAACTCAGTTGCCAAACCAAACTCAGCCTGTAGCTTTTCAGCTAATAAATTAACGCCAACCGTTTCGGTCATATAGTGACCTGCATAAAGCGCGTTTATTCCCCGTTCAAAGGTTTCATAGAACGTTTCATGTTTTGGCTCACCTGTTAAAAAGGCGTCCAAGCCTTCATTGGCAGCGGTTACTACGTCCCAACTAGCCCCGCCGGAAATAATACCGAGGGTTCTAAGCTCGAGCTCCCCGCCACTATGCACCATGAGGGGCTCTGTCGTTTTCCCGCCGGAAATTTGCGATAAAACATTTTCAATCGTATTTGCAAGTTCTCTTAAGCTGATGCCATTTGGAAAGCTGCCTTTTACCCCAATAGGTTTACCTTTCCAAATTCCAAAATCTGCTAACTCTGCCATACCTAAAAGTCTTGCTAATCCCCAGTTGTTCCCCACTTCTTTATGTGCATCCAAGGGAATATGGGCGGCGTAGAGATTAATATTGGTCTCGAGCAAAAAAGCAATACGCTTGCGGTGCATGCCTGTAATCGCTAAAGGGCTGCCCCAAAATAAACCATGATGGACAATAAGCATATCCGCGCCGCCTGCCGCGGCTTGTTCGAAAGTAGAGAGACTACTGTCTACAGCAAACGCCACTTTACTTATTTCGGCACTGCCTTCAACTTGCAAGCCGTTTAAGGAAATATCTTGATAGTCAGTAAGGGCTAAATACTTATTTAACCACTCCACTAGGTCATTTCTCTTCATAGCTAAAGCCTAACCTGAATTTTTCTGCTTGTGTGCGTCATCAACAAAAAAGAAGGTTTGTTCTTTAGACAAAACTGGTGCCTAGCCTTTTACACCACCAGCGGTGTGCTGACCTGTTAAGGCATTTTGAAAGGAATAAAAAATGATTAAAATGGGGATGCTCCCTAAGACAGCACTGGCTGCTAACGCACCCCACTGAGTATTAAACCTACCCGTCGTAAAATTCCTTAATCCAACCCCAACCGTCCACTGGTTTTCACCTGTTAACAAAATGTTCGCCAGGATGAATTCGCTATAGGTACCAATAAACTGAAGCAGAAAAATGAAAAGTAACATGGGAATACTTACAGGTAAAATGATGCGCCAAAATGCGCCCCAGCGCGTTGCACCATCGACTCTGGCAGCTTCTTCAAGACTGGGACTTATTGAATCGAGATAGCCCTTAAAAATCCAGGCGGCAAAAGAAATAGCGCCACCGGAATAGGCTAAAATAAGGCCAGGGTAGGTATTTAAAAGGCCCAAATAGCTCATCAGATAAAAGATGGCCACCAAAGCCATAAATCCAGGAAACATTTGAATGAAAACAAAACTTAACAAGGTTTGGTAGCGCCCCTGAAAACGCATGCGGGCAAACGCATACCCTGCAGTTGTGCTAATTAGAACCGCAAATATGCCGGTTGCACCAGAAACCAGCAAGGTGTTGCGAATGTAGAGAATGATTTTACGCTCGGTGCTCGAGCCTACTTGTTGACCTGCCTCATTGATAAAGTAAAACTGAGAGGGGTTGATGCTGACCACCAAAGTCGCAAGACTTAAAAAAATGACCCAACCAGCATATGTGCGGTACTGCTCGAGCTTATGAATTGAACCGCCCATGCGCTCAGCAAACAGCGTCCAAAGCGCAACCCCTGCGGCAATCAGAAAAATTGCCAACAAGACCCATTGATAGTTTAGAAGATGCGTTTCACCTAAGACTTTTTGATACTGAATAAATGAAAACTTACTCGGATCAGGTAAAACGCCAGACCTAAACAGAATATTTCCTGTTTTGGGCAAAGCTGCTGTTATCGAGTCATTTTCATTAAGTGAGATTGCTAAAAGATAAACAATAGGGTAAAAGGTAAGCAAGATAACCACCCAGATAAACATGTGGGTGGCTGCGGTTATTGCGTACTGAGCAGCTTTGCCTGGTCTTGTCGCTTTTCCATAAAGGTAAGCACCGACAGCGATTCCTCCGGTAATCACGATAAAGATGACCAAAAACCAAAGCCATCCATTTGGAATGCGGACAAAATCACCTTGAGCTTGGGCAAGGGTCCCAAGTAAAGCTGTACCCAAAACAAAAAAGGGAAGTTTTTGGCTTATGCTCATGTGTTTGTTTCCTCCTTGAGTGCGCCTGTTACCCTGAAGTTCACAAGGCTTATCGCCAAGGTAATAATAAAAATAATGATTGAAATGGCTGAACCGAGCCCGTATGCGTAACCCCCTTGAGATTGAAACGCTTCGTTATAGGCCCAACTAATTAAAATGTCCGTGCATCTTGCTGTGGCGGTGCTACCTGGGCAGGCAGGCCCCCCTCCAGTCAGCAGAAAAATAAGATTGAAATTATTAAAATTAAACGCAAATCCGGTCAAGGTAATAGGAATCAAGGCGGTACGTAACAGAGGTGCAGTTACGCCCCAAAACCCTTGCCAGGCACTTGCTCCGTCAACTCGAGCAGCTTCATAGAGTTCTCTGGGAATGGCGGAAAGGGCACCAAGGACAGCCGTCATCATAAATGGCAGACCCAACCACAGATTTACAAGTAGTACTGCCGATTTAGGCGCGAGAGCGGCAAATGTCTGGCTTCCCAACCAGTTATAGGTAGGCAAATCGAGTAAGGCTAAAAGTCTATTGATCGCTCCAAAATTTTCATTAAGAAAGCCGCGCCAAACTTGTATGGTAATGATACCGGGTAAGGCCCAAGGTACTATTAACAGGGTGCGATAAAGGTTTCTAAAATGTAAATCAGGGTTGTTAAGTAATAGTGCGATAAAAACCCCAATAACCGTGTTTATTAAAATGGTACTAAAGGCAAAAATAATATTCCAGACAAAAACAGGCCATAGGGCACGGCTGGCCTCGCTAAAAATAAGTCTAAAGTTGTCTAAGCCGACCGAACCAAAAGCATTATAACGAGCAATCGTTTCAAAGGCTAAACCTTCTGGAAGTGCTTGGTCAAGGGTGACGGTGTCGCCAGAAACCGACACGATTTTACGCTCTATTGGAACCTTGTCTAACGTAAGTCTTATGTTTGATATGTCGGCGTCAGCAGGTGGGGCTCGACCAAGAACAATTTCTGAGTCCGTTGAGGAAACAACGGGAAATTGGGCAGCAAACCCGACACTGGGTAAATTGATTTCGACAGACTTTATGGCGCGGTCAGCAGGAGGGGCTGGATCAACTTTAAGAATGACACCGTCAAGGCTAATCCCTTGGGTTTGAAAGCTGCCAGAAGCATAAACCACCGCTCTTACATTATTGCAACCTTTTCTAGAGCCTAGCAGTTGGTCGCACTGTAGCGTGGCAGCATTGCTAAGGGTAAGCGTCGTATCGTTGGCTGCAATAACGGGAGTCTCAGTACTGACACTCAATTGACCGTTTCGAACGCCTGCATAGTCGGTGAAGGCCAAAAGAATGGTCAAAATAACAGGAAAAACAGTAAAGGTAAGTAAAAAGATAATAGCAGGTAATAAATAGTACCAAGGCATAATCCACTCGTACCTAAGTGCTATATAACGAAGGCAAATAATAAGAGCAAAAAGCCCAAAAATGATGCCAATATAGTTAGGTGCATCTGGAACAAACAGTCTGGTAAGCCAGATGCCAAGTGCCCCTACCGCCGCCGCAACAGTTAGTGCAATAAGTAAAAGGACAAGGGAGAACCATAAGCTTCCCTCGGACTTTTTTGGCTTAACCAGATAATCTTTAACGGGTTTAGAAATATCCAAGACTTACCTCCCACAACTAATTAAGCGCTTTAAAAATAAATGACCAGGAAGATAAATTCCTGGTCAGACAATCGTTAGTTCTCCAAAATGCTAGTTGCCGTTAATTTGTGAAGCTGCTCCACTAAGAATACCTGGGACATCAGAATCGACAGTGTCAAGAATTTGGGTTAAAGCGTCACCCATGGGACCCCAAACATTTCCCATTTCTGGAATATTTGGCATGGGCACGGCGTTGGCTAATGCAAGCGAGAAGCCTGCAATGATAGGATCGCTAGCCACTTGTGCAGCAGCATTATTTGAAGAAGGAATCTTACCTGTTAGCTCAGCTAAAGATACTTGAGCAGCTGGGCGGGTAATCCATTTGGCAAAGTTGGCGGCATCAACTTTATGTTGACTAAATTGGTTCATAAGAATGCCTTGTACACCCATGAAACCATTGAAATATTGACCAGCGGCGGTTGGAGGGATAGGCATAACTTTTACATTAATGCCAGCATTGCGGTAATTGGCAATGGCCCAGGGTCCGTTATAGATCATTGCAAGTGAACCATCAATAAACAGACCGTCTGCAACACCGTAATCCACACCCGTTGGAATAAGGCCAAAATCATAACGGAACTTTTTCATAAGCTCGGCACCAGTAACAGCACCTTCATTGGCTATACCTAAATCGCTTGCATTTAATGCGCCACTTGCGTCACGACCAAAGACGTAGCCACCTGAAGAGTTCATCCAAATATAGGAAAAGTAAAAGTTGCCAATATCATAAAGAAAACCATAGGTGTCACTGGTCGTGAGACCTTGGGCAATAGCAACCATATCTTCAAGCGTTGCTGGAGCGTTGGGAACCAAGTCGGTATTCACGATGAGAGCGGGACCTTCAACGTACATAGGTAGACCAAAAAGCTTACCGTTATAAGTGAAAGCCAATTGAGCTTGTTTGTTTAGGTCGGCTAAATAGTCAGGAGTAGCGAATTCAGACATATCAGCAAGAACGCCACCGACGGCCATTTCACCAATGTTGTCATGGGGAATAGGCACTACGAGGTCGGCAGCTTCACCCTCTGGAGCGCTTAAAAGCATCTTTTGCTTGATTTCACCAAGGTCAACTTTTACGATGCTAACGGGTACACCAAATGCTGCTTCAAAGCCAGAAGCTTGACTTTGAAGCCACTCGAGTTCAGCATCTCCAAAGTGGGTCCAAATCGTAATTCCTTGTGCTTGAGCCATGCCAAAAAGGGCAAATACCGTTATGAGAGAGAAAAGAATCTTTTTCAAGATATCTCCTTTCGATTGCAATTTGTTAACCAGAAATATGCCACGCAAACAGCAAATCGCTTGCTCAGGTAAACTGGTTTATATTGCTAATGCAGTTTACACCGAGAGCATAGTGCTGTCTAGCATTGAGAAGCACACTTTCTTGACCGTATTTTCATTAATTAGAAGTCATTGATGTAATAATTTCATTTCTTCGAGATATTTACCTAATTAATTTCACAGATAGGTGAAAAATCACCGTATTTGGCATAAGTTTTTGCATTTTAAGAAAAGTCACATTTTTGTTTTGCAAGCGTAATAGTTCAGCCATTTAAAAAAAGGCGATGAGAACCCTAGACAGAAATAAGGCATAGATATCGACCATTTGCTAAGGCCTTGATTGCACCTTTTAGCTCGAGCATCGTCATAAGGGGTAAAAGGCTTGAGGCTGATTCACCAAGCTTGGCCGCTATGGTGTCAAGCATGGCTTCTTCTTGATGCTGAATCACCTTAACAATCTCAAGCTCTCTTTCATTTAAATCAGGTGTTGGCATCTTTTTGGGAACCGCTGACCAATTAAACTCTTCAAGAATATCTTCAGGGCTATCGACCAGTACCGCGCCTTGTTTTAAGAGTTTATGACTACCGCTCGAGCGTAAATCGCCAGGACGGCCCGGAACAGCAAAGACTTGCCGCCCTTCTTGCAAGGCATATTCGGTAGTAATAAGTGCACCTGACTTTTCGCCTGCTTCAATAACCACAATGCCCCGAGAGAGACCATTAATGATGCGATTTCTGCCGGGGAAATTGGTGGCAATAGGTCTTGCTCCAAGAGGATATTCACTTATCAAGGCACTTTCACCCTCATAGATTTGCCTTGCCAGATTTCTATTTTGAGAAGGGTAAATAACATCTACACCTGAGCCTAAAACAGCAATCGTTTGCCCAGAATTTAAAGCGCCTGTATGCGCTGCTGTATCAATGCCTAAGGCAAGACCAGAATTTATGACCACCTTATTTGCGGCTAAAGACTCTGCCAGATGTCGGGTAAAGCTAATGGCAAAATCACTGGCGTTTCTCGTACCTACCATACCTATACTCCTAGGGGTTGTCCCCTCGAGCTTGGGTAGGTTGCCCCTGACATAAAGTACCGAAGGTGGGTCATAAATGGCTTTTAAGGAAGGTGGATAGGCATCGTCTAAAAAATGAATAAGCCGAACGCCAATTTTTCCTGCCCTTTCAACCTCTTTAAGTGCAAAATCGCTTTGCTTTGCTTCTTGAATAGCTTTTATAAGGCTTGGCCCAACAGATTCGACTTTGGCTAGGGCTTGTTCATCTGCATTTAGGACGGCCGTTGCACTACCTAAGGCTTCAACGAGAAGTTTGGTTTTTCTTGGCCCTAAACCCTTTGCTGTCTTTAGGCTTAAAAAGGCCAGTAATTCGTCCATTAGTTAAGCTTCCACCTGCTACCTTCAGCGGTATCCTCGAGCGTAATACCAAGCCCTGCAAGTCGGTCTCTTATGGCGTCAGAGGTCTGAAAATCGCGTTTTAATCTGGCCTCCTGGCGTTGACCAATCAGTAGCTCTAATAAGCCGTCTAATACATCTTCCTTAGCATCAGCGGTACTGGCACCTAGAACGCCAAAAATCTCACCAAGATAATCCTCATATAAGGTCATAGCCCCTCTAATATAGGCGGCACTTGGTTGTTGGGCAAGCTGAGTATTAATTTCTCGCGTAGCATCAAAAAGCACGGCGATGGCCTGAGGGGTATTTAAATCATCATTAAGTGCTTCTGCAAAAGCAGTTCGGTAAGCTTGAAAGGGACTATCATCTCGAGCGTCCGTCGTGCTTCGTCTTTTAAGTTCGTGATAGGTGTCAAGGAGTCTTTTTAAGCCTTGCGCAGATGCTTCAAGACTTTCCTGACTAAAATCTGAAACACTTCTATAATGGCTTCGTAGCAAATGGAAACGAATAACAAGGGGGTCAAATTGCGCAAATAGCTCCTCAAGGGTTACAAAATGGTTTTTTGACTTGGCCATTTTTTCGCCCTCTAAAGTAATCATGTTCCAGTGCATCCAGGTGCGAGCAAAATCTTTGCCTGCGGCCTTGGCTTGGGCAATTTCACACTCATGATGTGGAAAAATAAGGTCAAGCCCACCACCATGTATGTCAAACTCATCCCCGAGATACTTGGTACTCATGACGGAGCACTCAATATGCCAGCCAGGAAAGCCTTCGCCCCAGGGACTCTTCCAGCGCATAATGTGTTCGGGTTCAGCCCGTTTCCAAAGGGCAAAGTCACGAGGATCGTCTTTGTCACTACGGACTTCGACACGGGTTCCCTCTATCAAATCATCGGTTTTTCTACCTGAGAGCTCGCCGTAAGCTTCCCAGGCTGAAACGTCAAAATAAACATTACCCTCACGTTCGTAGGCGTAACCAAGCTTAATAAGCTCCTGTGTCATTTCAATTTGCTCAGTTATATGGCCCGAGGCTTTTGGCACAATATCAGGTCGCCTTACTCCCAGAGCTGCCATCGCATCAAAATAGGCCCAAAAGTATTTTTCGGCAATTTCCATAGGCTCGAGCTGTTCCAGCTTAGCTCGTTTCAAAAGCTTGTCTTCGCCAGCATCTGCGTCATCGGTCAGATGACCAACATCTGTTACATTCATAACAAAGCGTACTTTGTAACCCGAATGCTCGAGCCAGCGCTTGAGCGTATCCATTATTATGGGACCTCTTGCGTGACCAAGGTGTGGGTCAGAATAGACGGTAGGTCCGCACGAGTAAATGCCGACTCTTCCTTCGACAACGGGCTTAAAGAGTTCTTTTTGTCTTGTTTTCGTATTGTAAAGTTGCAGCGCCATGCTTGCTCCTTGCTCTGCTTGCAGTCTTTGGCTAACGAGCCCTAAAACCATCTTTAAATGGTAATAGCCTAACAGACCAAAAGCATTAGATTTGAATTTTAAGATAAAAAAGGATAATTATAGCAAGACTTATTGGCAACATCGTTTAAATTTTATGGTTAAGTGCCTCATCTAGGTCATAGTTTAGCACAAATAGGAGAACGGGCGCTGTTAGGTTTTTGCACGTCATGAATGGACAATTCTAATCATCACCCCTGTAAGCAATGGCTTGTGTGGCCAAAAAATTTATGAAAACGTTAGAAATTGACTTGCTAATCGCCATTTGATCTGCCTATACTTAAAGCTATGTTGTGGTTAAAAGCTACCTTTATGCTTAGTTTCACCACGCGAACGCGCGGCTGAGCCGCCATTATTTCCCAAAAATGCAAGTTTATTGGCATTTGTGCTTCAGTTTGAGCACAAACCAGCTAACGTTTCAATAAGTCCGTTGAAAGCTATAATTCCCAAAGATAGATTGATTCTAGGAGTTTTTATATGCATGTATTTTTACCTGATGGAAAAAGGCTCGAGCTAAATGATTCGGCGAATGCTCTAGATGTTGCTTCAGCCATAGGACCAGGCTTAGCCAAGGCTGCGCTTGGTGCTAAGATAAATGGAGAGCTTGCTGATTTACTAACTGATTTGCCAGACGGTGCCCAAGTAAGCATTTTAACTAAGAAAAATGATGAAGTCATTGCCCTGATGCGCCACACCCTTGCACATGTTATGGCGCAGTCGGTCATTGCCTATTTTACTCAAAAAGGTTACGACCGCAGCCAAATAAAAATGGGTGTTGGTCCTGTCATAGAAAACGGCTTTTATTATGATTTTGATGTTCCAGAAACCCTAAACGCAGAGGATCTTGAGGCAATTGAAGGGAAAATGCGTGACTTCATAGCTGCAAAATTGCCATTGCGTAAATTCTCTTTGCCCTACAGCGAAGCGCTCAATCGGTACAAAGAGATAGGCGACCCGTACAAAGTTGAACTTATAGAAGATCTTGGGGAAGGTACCGTCTTAACTTTTTACGAACAAGGCGGACAAGAGGGTTTTACCGATCTTTGTCGGGGGCCTCATGTGCCAAATACAGGCGATATTCCTAAACACTTCAAACTCATGCACGTTGCGGGTGCTTATTGGCGTGGGGATGAAAAAAATAAAATGCTTCAGCGCATTTATGGTGTGGCGTTTCAGAGCGCAGAAGAACTTGAAAAACATCTCTGGATGCTTGAAGAAGCGAAGCGCCGTGACCACCGAAAACTGGGTGCTGAACTAGATATTTTTACATTGGACGAAGATATCGGTCCAGGCTTACCCCTCTGGTTACCAAGGGGCGCCATATTGATTGAAGAAATTGAAAAGCTTGCCAAAGAAATGGAAGAAAAAGGGGGTTACAAACGTGTGCGGAGCCCGCATCTGACCAAGGAACAGCTTTTCATAAAATCGGGCCACTTACCTTACTATGCTGAGAGTATGTACCCCCCGATGGAACTTGACAATACTCGTTATTACATGAAGCCCATGAACTGCCCTTTTCACCATAAAATTTTTGCCAGTCGCCCCAAAAGTTACCGTGATATGCCTGTTCGGTTTGCCGAATACGGCACCTGTTACCGCTATGAAGATTCAGGTGCGCTTATGGGTCTAATGCGAGTACGCAGTATGCAAATGAATGACGCTCACATTTACTGCACCGAGGATCAATTTGAAAGTGAATTTATGCGTGTGATTGGCATGTATCAGGAATACTTCAAGATTTTTGGGATTGACGATTATGTCATGCGTTTAAGTAAGCACAGCAAAGAGGGATTGGGTAAGAAATATGTAGACAACCCAGAGCTCTGGGAAAAAACTGAAGACATGGTTCGCAACGCTATGAAAAATGGCAAGGTTCCTTTTGTTGAAGAGGAAGATGAAGCCGCTTTTTACGGCCCGAAAATTGATGTTCAGATTAAGAGTGCAATTGGTAGGGAATTTAGCCTCGCAACCAATCAGGTTGATTTTGCTGTTCCTGAGCGTTTTGATTTGCATTATATTGATGAAAATAATCAACGTCGTACACCTTTATGCTTGCACCGAGCACCCCTTAGTACCCATGAGCGCCTGATAGGGTTTTTAATTGAGCATTTTGCGGGTGACTTTCCGCTGTGGCTAGCCCCGGAGCAAATCCGTCTCGTGCCGATTGCTGATAGACACCTGGACTATTGTTATAAGCTGAAAGACCGATTTGAAGAAATCGGTTTGCGCGTTGAAATTGATAGTCGCAGCGAGCGTATGAACGCCAAAGTGCGTGACGCAGAGCTCTATAAGGTTCCCTATATCGTCATCGTTGGGGATAAAGAGCAAGAAGAAGACAAAATCTCTTTTAGAAGCCGTAAAGAGCCAAATCAAAATGCCCTGGCTTCTGAAGCCTTTATTCAGCATTTAAAGC
>JAHEBB010000601.1 GCA_024642575.1 Trueperaceae bacterium
GGTCTCATTGGCCCCTGGGTTGTTCCTGAGTATAGCGGCGACTACCCAGAAGTAGTTGAAGTGACCAAGTATGTTCCCTTGCCAACCGCAGGTGAGCAAGCCCTGGTAGCTGCCTCAGGTTGGGGTTTAGCCGTTTCAGCCAATAGCAAAGTTCAAGAGGCTGCTTGGGATTTTGTTAACTACGTTACCCTTAATGCCGATAATGCCGTGAGCTGGAACCTGGCTTCTGGTACCTTACCTGCCCTTAAAGCCAATGCCGAAGGTACCAATGGCGACAAATTGGTTGAGCAGTTCTCTTATTTTGAACCCTTCTTAAACCTTTTACCTTATGCCCAGTATGAAGGCGCATTTCCTGACCGTGATCTGGTTTGGTACGACATTACCTACCCACGGATTCTCGAGTTTGTTCAGGGTTTTAGTACGCTCGATGAAACGCTTCAGGCTATTGACCGCGAGGTAGGCGAAACCTTTTAAACGTAATGAATACTAGCCTTTAGGGCGTTAAGGCTCTAAAGGCTAGCAAAGGATGATATGGCAAGTCTCGAGCTAAAGTCTCAGCAAGAAAAAAGGGGTCGCTGGCGTTTTTGGGCCAAGCGTGATGGGGCGCAGCGTCTTTTTGTTTTAAGTGCTGTAAGCCCGATGGTGCTCTATATGGCGTTTTTTACGCTCTTGCCAATGGTCTGGGTCATTGCGCTGGCCTTTTTTGATTTTAGTGCCAGAAGGGCGGGAGGCCCCCTTTTAGGTCTAGGTGGAGAAAATCCTTTTGTTGGTTTACACAACTTTCAGAATATGCTTAATTTTTCAGCTGAAGCTCCTCTGGAAGTGCGGCAATTTCACACCAGCTTTAAAAATACCCTGCTCTTTGCCTTTCTTGTCTTGCCTTTAAATTTACTCATTACCTTGCCGCTTGCCAATCTCATTGAGTCTATCCATGCAAGATTAAGACCTATTTTTCGCACTATTTTTTTCCTTCCTGTAGTAACTTCATCGGTGGCAGTCGCCATTATGTGGGGCTACATTTTGCATCCACAACGTGGTTTTCTCAATGCCCAACTAACCAAAATCATAGGCAAGTTGACTGTCATTGCCTGGACAACAGATCCAAGACTTAGCTTTTGGGGAATCCCGGCTGCCTTAGTTGCCATCATTGCCGCTTATCTCTGGCAGGATGTTGGCTACAATCTAGTGATTTTTATTGCGGCTTTGCAAGCTGTTCCCGAATCAATTAAAGATGCCGCGCTGGTAGATGGCGTTGGTCCCTGGCAGATGTTCTGGTATGTAACCTTGCCCCTATTACGTCCTACAATTTTACTTGCAGCTGTGCTCACGATGATCTCGAGCTTTCAGGTCTTTGACATTATTCAGGTTATGACAGGGGGCGGCCCAAAAGATCAAACCAGGGTTATGGTCTTAGATATCTATGAAAATGCCTTTCGCTTTCAGCGTATGGGCTGGGCAGCTGCGGTTTCAATTGTGCTCTTTTTGGTGACCTTTAGTGTTTCCCTGATTCAAACGCGCTTGTTGCGTAGCGATTGGGAGTATTAGATGGCGGCTCTGAGTTCTAGCTATCAAAAGCGCTCGAGCGTTCAGTGGCAACGCTGGTTACCCTATCTGATTTTGATTCCTGCCAGCCTAGTTGCCATGATGCCTTTTATCTGGATGATTCTGGCGACCTTTAAAACAGGTGCCGAGGTTCGCCAGATCCCACCCACTTTTTTGCCAGCTGCACCCACCTTTGAAAATTACCGCACCATTCTGACAGACCCTAAGCTACCTTTGCTTACCTTTTACCGAAACTCTGCCACAATTTCTATTGCTAATGTTTTAAGCACGCTTTTTACCAGCTCGCTTTTTGGCTATATCTTTGCCAAATTTAGCTTTCCAGGTCGGCGCGCACTCTTCTGGTTTATTTTGGCCACCATGATGGTGCCGTTTCAAGTCACCATGATTCCTGGCTATCTTATTTTGGTCAAACTAGGCCTACTAAATAGTTTATGGGGGCTGATTCTTCCTTCGGCGATAGACGCCTTTGGTATCTTTTTAATTCGGCAGTTTTGCCTTTCAATCCCCAATGATTTTTTGGACGCCGCGCGCATCGATGGCGCGTCTGAGTGGCGTATTTACCGCTCGATTGTTTTGCCTCAGCTCGGGCCAGCCTTAGCAACGCTTGGCATGCTTACGTTTATGTTTAACTGGAATGCTTATCTTTGGCCGCTGATTGTTTTGACAGAGCAAAACAAGCGAACCCTGCCGATTATTCTGAATTGGTACTCAACGCAGCACTCAAATCAATTACACCTGACAATGACCGCTTCGGTCTTGGTGGTGCTGCCTGTTTTGGTGGTTTTCTTGATTGCGCAGCGCTGGATTATTCGAGGCATAACACTCACAGGGATTAAGTAGCTCGAGCCTTTTCTTGAAATCTCAGATAGTTTTTTCTTGCGCCTAGGTAGCGTAAAAGGGAGGTTAATGCAAGAAACACCTAAATCAGTAGAAAGAAGTTTGGTTTAAACCTATAGTCACTTTTTTACGGAGGAACGAATGAACTATAAATTTACTTGGCTCTTAGTTGTTTTAGGGTTTTTGACCCTGGCAAGTGCTCAAACCACCATTTCTTACGCCATCTGGGATAACAATCAGCTACCTGCCCACGAGCAAATCGTAGCCGCTTTTGAAGCTGAAAACCCCGATATAAAGGTGGATATTCAAGTGGTACCTTGGGGTAATTACTGGGAGAAATTGCAAACGGCAGTTGCTGGCGGCGAAGCTTATGATGTTTTTTGGATGAACGGCCCTAACTTTCCCGTTTACGCCTCAAAAGGTGTGTTGATGAACCTCCAGGATAGGGTTGCTGCGGACAGTCTTGATATGAGTGTTTACCCTGAATCGCTAGTAAACCTTTACAGCTTTGACGGTAGTGTTTACGGTCTGCCTAAAGATTTCGATACCATTGCTATGTTTTATAACAAAGATATGTTTGACGCGGCTGGCGTAGCCTACCCAAGTAGCGACTGGACTTGGGATGACCTTAAAGCAACTGCTAAGGCTCTGACCAAAGATGGTAATTGGGGATTAGCCTCAACCACGGCTGATCAAGAAGGTTACTGGAACTTTATCTATGCCAATGATGGTCAAGTTATTAATGCCG
>JAHEBB010000602.1 GCA_024642575.1 Trueperaceae bacterium
GTGTAAATTATAGGCATCATCTCTTCTAGGTGCTTATCTAAAAGCGCATAAAAAAGCACCTCGTTGCGGTCTTGAAGCGCCCGCAAGAACACATGCTTATCCAAGTTTTGAGTAAAGCCTTCAAAATTGCGGTAGGCATTTTCAACTTGCTCTTCAAGGCTCGAGATATGAGGGGGTAAGAGTCCATCTAGATGAAATGCCCGACGCTCTTCTTTACTAAATGCCGAACCCTTATTAAGTAAGGGCAAGCGCGTAAGCATCAGTCCAGGTAAATCTGTTTCAAGATAGGCTTCCCCAGCACTATCAAATTTGTAATCATATTGTTTCATGGCAACTCCTAGACTCAAAGATAACATGTAGATGCAGTTTCAGAGCTTTGTTCTTGCAGGTTTTATGTGCAAAACACGACACCAAATCAACTTTGCTGAATCTTTAGCCCTAAAGATAAAGAGTTGGAAAAAATCATCATATCGCTCGAGCTATTATGAAATATCCTGACTAAAGATTTTCCTAGCAAGTTGACGGTTTATACAGAAAAATTCCCTAAGTTCAGTTTAAATTCCTTTATACGAGGCAAACCTCGGGGAATATTTACCAAGCCAATTCACAATGCCTAGCGTGTAAATCTTTGATTATTTTTAAGCCAATAGATTAAGAAGCGCCTGAGGATTACTTAGGTCTTGAACAACGGTGTCGGCACCTGAGCGCTCAAGCTCCTCAAAAGACCAGCGCCCTGTGGCAACGGCAAAAGCATAGCAACCGTTTACCTTAGCACACTCAACATCTCTTGGCGTATCACCAATAATCATGACCTCATGACCTGCTATATCCTCACCCGTAAGCTGCTTGTATTTGTTCATGGCAACTTTTGGCAAATCATTTCTGGACCTGCCTTCATCACCAAATGCATTAACCTTAAACTGGTTCATATCCATTTTGGCAGCTTTTATTTTTAGGGGAGCAGCCAGACTATAATTTCCAGTGAGTAGGCCCAAAGTTCTTGAATAAGGCTCGAGCTCCTGTAAAAGCTCTAAAACCCCAGGAAGAATAAGAGGTGAGCCATCCGTAAAAAGAAAATGCTCGAGGTTTTGCAAGTACCTGGCCTTAAACTGGTCATGATGTTTTTCAACTTCAAGGTGCTTGTTTAACTGCACTAATTCAGCAAATATTTGCGGATCAATTTTTCCAGACATATCAAGACCTTGAAGGGCAAAGGTTTCACTAAAAAGGGTCTTACCCGCATCTTCCATGGCTCTTGGGCCAACCCCACCACCTTTTAGCAGCGTTCCATCAATATCAAAAAGCAACAATTTCATATGGCATAATGCTATCAAAAAATGTTACAGAAATGCTTTGAATAAACCTAATTTACCTTCTACCCAGATGGATAGGTGCAGTTACAGGTTTCTTTTCAACTTCAGCCTCAGTTGTTTCTGTAACCATAAGGGTTACAAAACCACGCGCAAAAGACATGAGCTTTTTGCCCGCCATCTGATTTTCCTTTGATTCCATGGCTTTTTTAAATACCACTTTATTTGGAAAATGCAATTCATGAATCAGGTAAAAAGCAGTATCTTTACCAAAATTATCGCCTTTAACCAGGTTAACGACATTGCCGCAAATACCAGGCACTTTTAGCGCGAGAGGCAAATAGACTGCATCAAATTGATTCATAAAATCAATAGGGTCTTCGGGCTGTTTAAAACAAGCCAAAACCTTAATCATATACCCAACCCCCAGCGAACCAAAACCGAATTTTCAAAACGGATGAGGTTTGGCTTTGCTACGTGGAAGTCAAAACTAATCAAGGTCATAATGCTTTTCTTAATGTACTCTTTTCAATGAGATTTTAAAGCTATATGCTTCACACCTTGTCAACCTTGTTAGCGCATGGTTAAGCTTAGTAAAACTCGACGCTCGAGCGTGAAAAAACCAGCATTTTTTAGACCTGTAAGAACTTTGTAATGCTCGCTATGCTTTAGTTTAAGCATGAATACAATAGAGGTTGTAAATCAATACGAATTAGACCACATACCATCCTTTCATGACTTGCCTAAAATTGCATCAGAAGTCTGGACAAGAGACGCTGAAGAATTTGATTTATGGCACGGACCCAATGGGGTTATTGTTAATACATCAGCGCTCGAGGCGCGTAAAATCTACTTCGAAATTATTAAACAAGAAGTTTAGCCTTATTAACCTTTTGGCCCGACGTAGCCTGGTGCTAACGTCGGGTTTCTTTTTTCCTACTTTTGCGGGAGGACTCGAGCTTTAAATGAGGTAAGATAATAGCTGGAGGTTACCATGGCGCAAGTTAGCGAAATGATTCAGCAAAGTCGAGAGGTTGTCACAAAACCTAGTGTTGCCACCTTTGAAAAATACGAAACCGGCGGCACCATGCAAGATGCGCTTATTTATGTAGCAATTGCAGCAGGTATTGCCGGTTTATTGGGATTAGGCGGCGGCATAGGTGGTCTCATTTCAGGTGTAGTAACCACATTACTAGGATTTTTCATTTTTACCTACCTAGTCTTTTGGATTGGCAAACAGCAAGGTGGTACAGGTAGCCTTGATGAGGTAGCCTATACTTTTTCCCTCTTCTGGGTTCCCTTATCCATAATAGGTGGACTTGCTACATTGGTTTTAACCATCACCTTAATTGGCATTGTCTTTATACCAATTCTCCTTATTGCTATTCTGGTGGTAAATATCTACTTTGCTTATCTAGCTGTACAGTCAAGCATGAATTTACCTACAGGCGGTAAAACCTGGCTGGTTCTTATCTTGTCGGCGGTAGGTACAGGGATTGTAAACGGCATCGTTACCAGTATGCTTTTTAAATAGTACCTTTGAAACACATTGAATGGCATTCTGACTTTAAGTGAGTCTCTCTTTGATGTAAAAAGGTTTCTTAACCTTAGCAGTCAACCCCCAAATACCGTCAACCAAAAGAAGTCAGCGTTTGTGCCGACTTCTTATTTTTTTCCAACGTTCATTTTGTAAAAAATAAATCTTTAATAACAGATGGAGCGGGTTTAGCACATTTATGTTTATTAGTGATTATTTTCACGATTATAGCTGATAGTGAATTTTTTATGGTGATGATTTTTACTTTAAAGACAAAATTCCAGCAGACCTTTCGGTG
>JAHEBB010000141.1 GCA_024642575.1 Trueperaceae bacterium
TCATCCAAAATAGGGAAATGTCTGATGTTGTGTTCCTCCATGAGCAAATTCACGTCTGCAATAGGCATAGCAGGGTCTATAGCAACCACTTTTTGGGTCATGATGTCTTTTACTAGCATGGTTCTAGTTTACTGCAAACTACATGGGACTTCTGACTCTACATTTTTCTTGCCATGATTATGCTAAGTGAAGCCTAAAATCATGTGCATTCCTTGTAATATACAACTCAATAGCGTGTGACTTTGCCAGTATCTAAAAGCATCCTTTAGCTTTATGATTACGTTAGGTAAAAGTCAAAGGGGTAAGTTATGCCAACAATACTACTAAAAAGCGTTAAAGGCTTGATAGCTTTTCTTGGAATAATTTTGCTTAGCAGTTGTGATATGGGCTTTTTTTGTACCACTCAAACCTACACTTATAACGAAACTGTTCCCGTTTACATTACGGCTGAAGAGATGACTAAAATCGAAAGTCTGGCACCTCAAGCAATCGAGCATCCTGGCAAAATTTATTTGCACCACAACTTGATTCTCATTAATGAACTCGACAAAGGCATCCATGTTTTAGATAATAGTGACCCCAAGAAGCCTGTCAAACTAGCTTTTATCGCTATTCCTGGAAACCATGATTTACTGGTTAAACAAGATGGTGATAAAGCCATTCTATATGCCGATAATTATACCGACCTAGTTACCCTTGATATTACCAGTCCAAACAAGGTTAGTGTTTTAAAAAGGCTCGAGCATGTCTTTAACAACTTTTACCCTCAGCCTATCCCTGAACCTGGCACCATAGACAAGGGCATCCTGGTAGGTTATTCCGAAGGCAAACTGGTCACTGCGCGTTATCGCAGCTGCCCCGGTGTGGTTTACGAACCGCCCATGCCTGATACTGCGCCACCTGCCAGCCCTACAGAAGGCGGTGTATCGCAAGGCGGCTCGCTGGCACGTTTTGCCACGATTGCAGACTACCTTTACACCATAGATAACGACAGCATCCAAACCTTTCATTTAGAAACACCAAGTAACCCTGTTGTCTTTAACCGTGTTGGTATTAACTTTGGCATTGAAACCCTCTTTGCTCATCAAGGGGAAAAGGGTCAACAACTTTATGTTGGGGGAAATCAGGGCATGTATATTTTAGATGCCAGCGATCCCGCCAATTTACAAAAGCAAGGCTCAATTGATCACTTGCAAAGCTGTGACCCTGTCGTTGTCGAGGGCAATCTTGCTTACGTGACCTTGCAAGGCAGTTGTTTTAACCAAAGCAATAGGCTCGAGATTATAGATGTCTCTAACCCAAATGCCCCCAGCCTTATCAAAGATTATGCCCTGCAAGAACCTTACGGACTTGGTGTAGATGGCGATTATCTTTTTGTATGTGATGGCGCAGCCGGTCTAAAGGTCTACCAAAATGCCAAAGACCCCTTAAATTTAAAACTCTTTAAGCAATTTTCTGAGATTAAGGCCAGAGATATCATCCCAGTAGCAGGTACTGCTATTGTCATTGCGGAAAATGGCTTTTTTCAATATGACTATAGCGAGCTTGCTCAAGGCAAAATTACCCTCTTAAGCAGCATCACCCTACCTGAAACCAGTAAATAATCAATGGGTTAAAAAGAAAAAGCGCCGTTTTAGAACGGCACTTGAGTATTTTTATTATGTCTACTTAGGCTTTAGTAAATAAAAGCAGATTCAGCAGCGAATTCACTTAGGTCATTTAGGTTAAAACTGTAGCGACCTCTTGTACCGTCTAAAATACCTTGTTCGCGCATTTCACCCATAAGAGCTGTAGTGGTTTCTCTGGCAGCGCCAACCATAGCAGCAAGATTGTCATGGGTTAAGGGCAAGGTCAAGCGAACCATTTTATCGTCAGAAACATGACCAAAGCGCTCACCTAATCTGACAAAGGTACGCGCCAAGCGTGAGGTGACGGGTAATTCTGAGTCTTCGAGGGCGTCACGCATGCGGCCGAGCTGATTACCAGCAGCTGAAAATACCTGATCTTTTAAATCGCCTTGTAAAGCTTGCATAGGAATAATCGTGAAGCTGACCTGAGGACTTAAAGCTTCGGCGGTTTCCTGATAATGACTGTGTGCTGGGGTAATGCCCCCAATATAATCCCCTGGGCCTACAATACTTGTGATGCGTTCTTTACCTGTTAGTAAATCAATGCTTAACTTAAGCAAACCTTCCTCGACATGGTAAACCGTATCGGCAAGATCGCCCGCGTAGTAAAGCGTATCACCCTTCTTGAGTGACCTACGTGGGAACTCAAGCGCCGGTGTTAGCGGCGGATTTGTTCTTTGTGAATTTGACAGACCAAATGTGTTAAAGGGAGGCGTCATGCGACTAGTGTAAGGGTAGTGGGCATAAAAGATGGTTATATATCATTCATTGTCTAAATGCTAAATTTTTCATGAACGCCGTGTGCGCAAATAGAGCCAGGAGGCAGGTAGCAAAATAAAGCCTGCTAAAACAAAGGTTATAGGCATGCCATATGCCTTAGCGATGAGGCCAAGTAAGGGGCCACCCGCTATTTGACCAAGGGCGTCCATTTGGGCATTCATACTCATGACAGTGGCTCTGGTTTGAGGCTCGAGCTTTTGATTTAGCCAGGCCATAAACAGGGGCCTGTTAAGACTGCGCAGCATAACGGCAGACATATAAAAAACCAAAGCCAAAGCAAAGCTCCCAGCCAAGCCAAAACCAATTACCGCGATCGTTAAAAGGGCATTAATGGTCAGCAAAGCCCGACTTACGGCTAGGTGATTTTGGGTATCGACACGGTTACGAACGCGCTCTATGACTAAAAGAATAATCAGGCTCGAGCCGCCACTAATCAGCCCAAACCAGATAGCAGGGCTAAACAGGCTGGGCATGCCAATATCGGCAATGAGATGGGCCTCGTTTAAACGATCAAAGGTTTCTGATGATGCCCCTAAAATGGTCGTGATGATAAAGAGGGTATAGAGCTGCGGTTTCCGTTTGGCAACGTTTAACCCCGCTTTAAAACTTTCGCTGATGTTTTGCCAGAGATTATGATTGATATTGCGACTGGGCTGAAAATGCTTTTCTGGCATTTTCAAAAATAGAAAGGCCGCCAGTAAAAAGTAGCCAGTTCCCCCAACAATCATGGGTAAGCCGAGGTAAAAACTGCCTAGCACAACGCTTAAACCAATACCTATAAAAGAAACCAAGCTTGAAATTTGGGTTGCCCTCAAAAACAGCCCAGCGGCTTCTTTTTCGCTGGTTTCATCACTTATCCAGGCTTCAACTGCGCCACTCTCAAACGTTGCGCCAAGCCCCCAGATGACCTGGGCCAAAAGCATAAAAGTAAAAAGGGGCACAGCACCCTCGAGCATAAACCCTAGCCCTATAAGCAGCATGCCAATAATGACCGACCTTCGCCGACTATACAGGTCGGCAACAATGCCTGTGGGCACTTCAAAAAGAAAAACGGTGAGTTCTAAAACGGTTCCAATAAGGATAAGCTGAAAGGGGTTTAAGCCTGCGGTTTGAAAACGGTAAATGGAAGATAAGGTGGCAAAGGTACTAAAGGATAATGCCGTAACGGCAACAAAAATAAGATAAACCCTTGCCGCAGGTAATTTTGACTGAAACAATCATGACTCCTAAAAACTCAAGAAAAAGCTGTTGTGTTAAGCAAAAATGGATAACAACCCAGTTGCCTAAACTATTGAGATGAGTAAAATGGTGCGTTTCATAAAAGCAAACAAAAACTAAGACCAAGCTGAAAAACTAATGTCATAAAACTGGGTCTATCAGAGCTTACTCCCCTGAACAGTCCTGAACCAGCGGTTGCAACGGTGATAACCCAATGCTCAGCAATCATAGTCATTACCTGTGGTTCAAGACTGTTTGGTCAGAATCATAAAGTCTTACGACATTTATGGTTCAGCTCAGTAGAATACATCAGTCTAAAGAAAACTCAGCAATAAGCTTTAGAAACGACTTAGCGAGTTATTGTCATAATGACATTAGTTTTAGCAATTTCTACTAAAAAGTCAAGGTTTTGTGCTTAAGCAAAGGGTTGAGCTATTTGCCCAGTAAAAGTTGCATGCCTTGGCTAGCCGTTGTCATTAGCGAAAAGTTGACTAAAGGGCTTAAAGGGGTTGGCTCAGGGTTGATTTCTATAAGATACGCCCCTTGCTCTTTGGCAAGAAGGGCAAGGCTAGCTGCGGGTTCAACGACTGCCGAAGTGCCAATAACCAGAGCAAGTTCAGCGTTATGAAATGCTTCTACCGCCTGCCCAAAGATAGCTTGGGGTAAGGCTTCACCAAACCAGACAACATTGGGTCTGGCTCTTGCATGACAACGCGAGCAAAAAGGCGGTAAGCTAAAGTTTTCTTTTAATTCATCTAAGTGCAAACAGCGCTCACAGCGACTAAGAGTGATATTGCCATGAAGCTCTAAAATACGGCTCGAGCCTGCACGTTTATGCAAGCCGTCAACATTTTGACTAACCAAGATTAGGTCTTTTGTCTTTTCAAGCTCTGCAAGGGCGTAATGAGCGCTGTTAGGTTCTGCTCGCAAAACGGTGTGAAAGCGCATCTGATACCACTCCCAGACCAGCAAAGGGTCTCTGGCATAAGCTTCAGGCGTGGCTAAATCTTCAGCACGATACTCACGCCACAAACCGCCCTGCCCTCTAAAGGTAGGGATGCCCGATTCTTGACTGATACCTGCACCCGTAAGCACAGCGATTTTTTGGCTGGTATGCAGTTTGGCTCGAGCTTCCTGTAATTTTTTTAATGAACTAAGGTTCAGCATAATAGACTCATTGGTTGAAGAGGAAACTAGGTTTTATAAAAAATCCCAGTTATGGGCTTTCATCAGTTAGGAATAAATGCACTTTTCAGAAATTTGCTTAAGGCATTAACCCTTCCTTGTGGAGCTTATACTAAGTTGAAATAAGAATGTCATAAAACTAAGCAGCCCCGAGCGTACTCCCCTAGGTCGAAATCATAAAGTTTTATGACATTTATGATTTCGCTTTGTATTAACCCTATGCAAATTTTCGCTCCTCTAAAAAACTTATTTCTGCAATAATCACGGCATTTTCAGGAACCGTATCAGGTATTCCTCTTTTACCAAAAGCCAAGTGCGGCGATATTTTTAATGTTCGGCTACCCCCTATACACATACCTGCTATGCCATAAAAAATACCATTAATAAGATTCTCGCGATCAATTCTCAAATCAGTTATTAAGGTTTCTCCATTGTCTTCAAGAATCGCACGGTCAATAAGCCCCCAGGCTCTTTTCCAGCGTACTGGCTCGCCTTTATTAAGCCACATTTTAAGTTTAATACGGTAGACATGTTGACGTTCAATGGTCATACCCTTTCCAGGGATATCAGAAAGAATTTTGAGCCCAGAGCGCATTTAAAGCTTAGCTAGGCTCGAGCGCGTTTTCTAAATTAATTTGGGGGTCTTCTGCTGGAATATCGTCAGGAGTTTGGCTAACCAAAACCGAGATAACTCTTCTTTCGTCGGCCTGTTCAACTGTAAAGCGTTTGCCTTGATAGTCATGGGTTTCACCTGACTGGGGAATGTACCCCAGTTGGCTGGTAATAAAGCCGCCCAGCGTATCGTAATCGCCCTCATCATCAAATTCTACGGCAATTATGTCAGCTAGCTCATCTAAATGAATAGACGCCTGAACCCTGAATTCATTGTCACCAAGCTTGATAACTTCAGCCTCTTCTTCAAGATCAGTTTCATCATAAATTTCGCCTGTAATTTCCTCAATAATATCTTCTAGAGTAACCAGACCACTTGTTCCACCAAACTCGTCTACCACAATCGCCATGTGGTTTTTGTTAGTCCGCATGTCTTTTAAAAGTGCCAAGATGCTTACGGTTTCAGGCACATACTGGGGCTGAGTCATGAGTTCCCTGACTTTTGTATTCACCAAGTCACCAGGGTGGTGCAAATAATCAAGCAAATCACGCGTATAAACAATGCCTTTGATATTGTCTACTTTTTCTTCATACACAGGTAAACGGCTATAATGCTGCTCTTTGTTCAACCCTAAAAGCTCGAGCAAATTGGCATCTTCGTTAATGGCAATCATGTCAACTCTTGGCGTCATAACTTCGCGCACCACCGTTTCTTCCAAATCAATGATGCCTTTAATCATCTCTTCTTCTTGCGCTTCTATCACACCTGACTCTTCGGCATTGCGCAGCATAAGCCTGAGCTCATTTTCGGTAAAAAGTGGGTTGTCGCTAGGCTCTAAACGAAAAAGTCGTAAAATATTAGCTGTGACCCAGGTAAAAAAGAGCCCTATTGGGTAAAGAATAATTGAAAGCGCATAGACCGGTCGAATAATAGATTTTGAGAAAGCGACGGCGTGGTGTACAGCAATTGATTTGGGGGTAATCTCACCAAAGATTAATACCAATAAGGTCATAACGCCTGTGGCATACCCTACAGCTAGTGACTCACTAAAGCCTAAATTGCGGGAAATACCAATTGCCATTTGGGTTACTAGGGCCGTAGCAGCAATATTAACCAGGTTATTGCCAATCAGTAAGGTTGTAATAAACCTTGTACGATCTTTTTGCAACAGCGCAAAGGCACCACTAGGATCACGCCCGGCATCTCGCAGCTCTCTTATTTTCCACTCGCCTATTGCAGTAAGAGCTGTTTCAGAGCCTGAAAAGAGAGCCGATAGACTTAATAAAATAATCAAGCTAATAATTTGGATAACCGGTACAGAAGAAACTAGCGTTTCAGCTTGTGCAAAACTTAAGCTGCTAAAACTCAAAAGGAAAAAAAGGATAGTTATTATCAGTAACAACCTAGATCGGTCAGGAACGTCTTCCATCAATGACAGGGATTTTAGCACACCCTTATGAGGAGTCTGTTGAATCCTCCGCAACATAAAGAACAACGGTCTTTTTGTTATGCTCTTAACCCTTCCTGGTGAAACATTTCACCAGGCCCTGAAAAAGTATAAAAATAAGCTAAACTACAATTCTATCCATTTAGCTCTTAGTCTAAGACCCTTGCCTTTTAAGTTCTTTAATAAACCTCTTGCAAACCTGATTTAACTAAGAAGGAGAGGGTTATGATCCAATTTGAATACGTTATTTGGCACTTTATTCAGAAAAACCCTTATTACACCCCTGAGGATATTCTCGAGAGTTTTGCTCGAGAGTTTTAGCTTCCTCAAAACCCTGCTGCTTATATTTGCTGCTTTAGACCAGCTTTATCTTATGATGATAGGCGTTAAGTTTAGGCATATAGGTGAGGTAAAGATGATCGTAGTGGCAAGTACCAATGGCAAAGTGGGTATCGAGGCAGCTAGCAACGTTTTAAGGTCAGGCGGGTCTGCACTTGACGCTGTTGAAGCGGGTATTCGTCTGGTGGAAGCAAATCCAGAGGATCATACGGTTGGTTATAGTGGTCTCCCTAGTATTTTAGGGGAAGTTGAGCTAGACGCCAGCATTATGGATGGACAGACGCTTTGCAGTGGTGCCGTAGGCGCAGTTAAAACCTATAAATACCCTATTTCGATTGCTCGCAAAGTCATGGAAAGCTTACCTCATGTGTTTCTTGTAGGCGAAGGCGCAGAGCGTTTTGCGCATGAACTAGGGTTTGAGCAAGAAAACCTTTTGTCTGATGAAGCAACCAAAGTTTGGCGCGAGGGGCTCGAGCGAACGCTTTCCAGTAAGGCAATTGAACAGCTTAGTAGCCATAAAGATTTAAGTTCGCTGGTGCGTCTGGCAACGGACCCTGAAAGAACCAAAGGAACCGTTAATTTTATTGCTCAAGATGCAAAAGGAAATATTGCCACAGGGGTAAGTACCAGCGGCTGGGCCTGGAAATACCCGGGACGCCTTGGCGACTCGCCCGTGATTGGTGCTGGTAATTATGCTGATAATCGTTATGGCGCTGCTGCTTGCACTGGAATGGGGGAAATGTCTATACGGGGCTGCACCGCTTTTAGTCTTATAAGCCATATGAAGTACGGCAAATCCGTACTTGAAGCAGGTACCTTGGCTATGGAGGAACTCAGAAGTTTGGGTGGCAATTTTATTCAGGATATGAATATTGTGGCGCTAGATAAAGAAGGAAATCATGCGGCGTTTAGTAGTATCGTGGGTAAAACCTATATTTACCAAACGCCAGATATGGCAAGCGCTCAAGAGCTCGAGCGTGTTTTTGTAAAGCTAGATAAGCGCTGGCAGCTTGATTCTTAAGGCAGTAGCGATTGTAGAAATGCAGCTATAGTTGATCCAAAGTTTTTTGATACGCATCGGAGGGTTCAATCCGAATCCGTTTTCCCTTGTCCTTCCGCCTTTAGCCCCAGCGAAGGCTGGAGGAGGCTGGAATCCATAGCCTGGAAGGTGCCGAAAACTGCATTTGTAATTCTCAAATAATTTTAGAAAGACTATAATCCAATTTTATTTTTTAGAACTTGGCGAGTCTTTAAGCTTATATTAGCTAACAAGCCTTTATTTTTCCCTTATGTATACTTGTATATATGAAGTTAGGAAAAATTCTTTATGGGGGCTTTCTGTTTTTTTGTCTTTCCCTGACTTTTGCTCAGCCTTATATAGCCTCAGAAGGATTTGGCCGACCCTTTGCTTTTGCTAGCAGTCAGACAACAGCTGATACCCTTATAGTTTCTGAAGCCTCAGGTGTTTATGCCTATTGGCGAAATCGCGAGGGACTTTACAGGCATGCTGTAAATAAAGTTAAGCAAGCTACAGAAACCCTTCTGGATACTCAAGGTATTCGAGAGTTTAAAGTAGAGAGTTATGCTGGAGAGGTTGCGCTTTTAAGTATTATTCAAGATAGGTCAACTGGTCGCACGGAGCATAGGCTGCGCTGGAAAAATGAGGAAAAAACCGTTTTAGAAACGCTAGCGCCGCTTTCTATGGCTTTAGCTGTAGGTGAGCATGGACCTCTGCTTGCTTATAGTCAAATTATAGATTCAGTAGACCATCTCTTTCTTTGGAGCTGGGCAGACGGCGCTCGCGAAATCTACCAATCTGGACTTTCGCTTGAAAAAATTGATCTTGCAATAGATGGTCAAGGCGTCGTTTATCTGAGTTGGCTCGAGGGAAGTCGTGACCGTGCAGCCGTAGGGTTTAGCAAAGCGAACTGGAGCGTTTATTATTTAAGCCTAGATGGACAGAGTAGCTCTCAACCTATTCTCTTAAGCACTGCAAGCAATCGGGGTATTCAATACCAAACAAAACTTATACCAACGCCAGATGCCATTTATCTTGCCTGGCGCGGCGAAAATGAAGGTCTTAATTTGCAGCAAATGGGTGGGCAACCTATTAGGCTCGAGCCTGGTTACCCCATCGGCATAGCCGAAGGTTATTTTTACTGGTCAACTGGGGCGAGTATCAAGAGACTCGAGCTAGCAAATCCAGAGCAAACCGCCAATGTCATCTGGGCACCAAGCCCTATCGAATTAGCTGATCTGACGCTCCATGAAGGGCATACCTTTTTGGTTTGGTACGGTGGAGCAACTTCTAAGTTTCAGCTTTATAGCGCCAATAACCTGCAAGCTGCACACCTTGGCTGGCAAGATAAACTGGCAAAGGTTTTACAGTTAAATCCTTATGGTTTATGGCAAGGTATCGGTAGCCGCATTTTTTTGAGTTTACTGACAGGCATCCTGTTAAGTCTTGGTTTTACGCCTGTTTACTGGCTGCTAAGCTTGTTTGGCGCAAAGCTTTTCAGGCACGGTCAAGCAAAATTTGGCGGTATCATTTTAGCCTGGGTCGGTATATTGGCTCTTATGGTGCTCGCTATATTTCGCTCGAGCACGCCTCTTAGAGCTTTTCACTTTTTAACTATTTTGTTGTCCCTCGTGCTTGCATCACTTATTACCTGGTTACGTTTAAGGAATTTAGATACAGAGGATCAGCCAAGTATTTTTCTCGGCTCAGTTTTAACCACACTGATAAGCATTGTGCTGTTGTCGTTTATCCATTTTCAAACCTGGATAGAGCCCTTTATGAGTGGGTTTTAGGGCTGCAAGCGACTACCATCTCTTGGAAATGCCCTGGCAAACCGAACATTACTAATACCCAAAAGTAAAGCAGTAATACGCTCTGCACCAATGGCAAAACCACCATGGGGAGGCATGCCGTGTTTAAAGACTTCTAAGTAGCCACTAAAGGCTTCAGGATCCATTTTGCGTTTTTCAAGTTCTTCAACCAGCATGTCATGCTGATGTACACGTTGCCCGCCACTGGTTATCTCAACCCCCCTGAAAATAAGGTCAAGCCCTCTCGTTAAACCGTTTTCAATCGGATAGGTATAAAACGGCCGAGCAGCTTGCGGATAGTGGGTGACAAAGACAAAATCGCTGTCGTGCTCTTCCTTGGCCCAGCGGCTAATCAGGCGCTCAGCTTCGGGGTCTAAGTCTTTGCCCCCCGTTTCATAATCATATTTTTCTTTAATGAGCGCTCGAGCTTCCATCAGAGGAATACGGGGAAAAGTAACGTCTATGTTGGGTAGACTCGTATCAAAAAGTGATATCTCGTGCTGACAAACTTCAGCAACCTGGCGCATCATACTCTTTAAAAGCGCTTCTTCCAAATCCATAACATCGCTGTCACTATCAATAAAGCCCATTTCAACATCGAGTGAAAGGTACTCGGATAGATGGCGGCTGGTGTGGCTGAGTTCAGCGCGGTAAACGGGAGCGACTTCAAAAACACGCTCTAAGACACCCACCATAATTTGTTTATAAAGTTGAGGCGACTGTGCCAGATAAGCGCGTTTACCGTAATAATCCACTTCAAAAAGGTTAGCGCCCCCTTCAGCACTAGCAGCAACGAGTTTGGGCGTGAATATTTCGGTAAAACCCTGATTATTTAAAAAAGAACGAAAGCCTTTGACCAATTCAGCTTGCACTTTCATAGTGGCTTGCGCTTTTACGCCACGTAAGGAAACGTGACGATATTCTAATAACGTGTCAGGATTAGCATGCCAGTCTTCTTTAGGGATTTCAATGGGTGCAGGCTGCGTTGCTTCTGAAATGATGTTTAAAGAATGCGCATGAAGCTCGAGCCCTCCAGGTGCTTTTTTTGCCCCAACAACTTTGCCCACGACCTCAACACAGCTTTCGTGTAGAGGAATCTCGGTTTTTTCAAAAACACATTGCACAATGCCACTTTTATCACGTAAAATTAAAAAGCCAATGCCGCCCAGTTGCCTGCGGTTATGCACCCAACCTTGCAAACTTACCTCTTCACCTAATTTGTTTTTTAACTCCGAAACAAGAACTCTAGACATACAAACTCCTAATTGAAAACCGCATGCAAAGAAAAACCCCGAACCCTAAGGCTCGGGGAAGCATGCAATCGTTTTTCGACGCTAAGCCCCGAGCCTAAAACCCAAATTATCGTCATTTAAGGGGGGAAAAGCGTTCATCACTGCCGGGGATGATAGCAAGCTTTAAGAGTTTAAGTCAACCAAAAGCACTATGAGACCTGTTACTAGGTACTCCAAAGGCTACTACGTCCACTTGTATTTTATGCTGAGGCGAGAATAGACCACGCTTTTCTTATTCTATTTTGATAGAATCTGCCATAATCGGTGCCATACCCAATCTGACAATATAACGCTGCGCGCCTTCTTTTTGATTGTATTTTTGTAACAGCTCAAACATTTCTTGCTGCAACTTCTTGGCATCTGCAAAGTCTAGGTAAACATTATCGCGCCAGGCACTAAGCACTGCGGGTCGAT
>JAHEBB010000603.1 GCA_024642575.1 Trueperaceae bacterium
CCGCTATGAGCCCTGAGGCATTTGAAGCCCTTTTGACAAGATTTGCTGAGTTTAAGATTGGCTGGTTACCTACCAGTTGGACATCTGGGGCTGTCTGGGGTGCCTTAGCTGGGCAGATTACACCCGCAGCTTTTGTTTTGGCCTTACTTTCCCTCTTTTTACTTTTTCTGGTTGCTCGTCTTGCTGCCTTTGCCTACCGTGATGGTTGGATTAGAGGGCTCGACTCAGGTAGCCCCAAATTAGACCCCAAGGTAAAACAACCAAGCCTCTGGCAACGCCCTTTATACTTGCTAGGCCGTGGGGGTAGCCTTATGGTTAAAGACAGCCAGCTTCTCTTAAGAGACCCTTCCCAGTGGTCACAGCTTTTGGTTTTGGTAGCCCTTGCGGGGGTTTATCTGGTGAGCTTAAGCAGCGTTGAGGTGGGCTTGCAACGTTTTAAAGACGCGGTAGGTACTATGAACCTTATGTTTTTGGGCTTTCTCATGGCAGGGATTGGCATACGTCTGGCTTACCCTGCAGTGTCGCTCGAGGGCGAGGGATTCTGGCTGCTACGCACCAGTTCCTTAAAACCCAAACAAATCGTTATGACCAAGTTCTGGCATAGCCTACCCCTAATGCTGCTTTTGGGCTTAGGCCTGGGATTAAGTGCTGCCTTCCTAATTGACCTCTCGCCGACCCTAGCTATCGCCTCACCTTTAGCGGGCATAAGTAGTGCTTTTGTCATTTCAGGGCTTGGGGTAGGCTTAGGTGCAGCTTTTCCCAGATTTGATGCGACCAACCCTTCTGAAATACCCATGTCTGCAGGTGGCCTCCTCTATATGACCCTTTCTCTTATTTATGCTGCTCTACTTACCGCAGTTTTTGCCTGGCCAGCCTGGCGAACGCTCAATAATCCTAACGATATTTTATGGTTTCATCCTGAAGGCGTACTTTTTTTAGTCGGCGTTCTGGCTCTAACTTTAATCGGTACTTTTTTACCCTTAATCTTTGGTAGTTATTCTTTAGCAAACTATGAGCCTGGAGACTAAGGCAATTTATACCAAACCCGATAATACGCTTAATAAACTCTAAAGAGATTTATACCGCTCCTATCGGGTTTGGTATTCGTTTCAACGATCAAAGATCGCATTTAATTCTTAAGGAATTAAACGGAAAGGGTATTAGTAATTTTTTTTAACACAAGCTCATTCCAAAGTGATACTATACCTAAAGCTCCGTCGGCTCTGCGCGGTGGCGACCCTCGAATCAGGTCAGATCGGAAGAAGCAGCCTTAAGAGGTGATCGATCAGGTGCCGCAGAATCCCGGCGGAGTTTTTTTATTTGTGTTTTTATTGCAGTTGCAGGAATCATTAGCCTAAAAACTTATCGGGTCCGTTTCAACTCGCCCAGCTCGCACGATAGATCGCTGATGCAATCTATCGTGGAAATGCAATTAATCATGACCAAAATTTATCCGCTCGGCAATGCGGGCAAACCTTTTAGGTAGCCACCAATTCCATTTACCAGCCAGACTCATAACTGCTGGCACTAAGGCTGACCTAACCAAAGTAGCATCCAAAATGACAGCAACGGTCAAGCCAAGGCTCAAGGTTTTGACCAAAACAACCCGACTAAAAATAAAAGCAAAAAAGACAATAATCATAATCAGCGCAGCACTGCTTATGACATTTCCTGTATGTGCCAGCGCATAACGAACGGCATCCTTATCTGTTTTACCTTGTTTATGGGCTTCATAAATACGTGTAACCAAAAACACCTCATAATCCATGCTAAGTCCAAAGACAATAGCAAAGATCAGAACAGGCACACTCGTTTCAACAAATCCTAACCCAGCCTCTAAACCCATCAACCGCGCAAACCAGCCCATCTGAAAGACCAGGGTAATCACGCCATATGCCGCGGTTAAGGTCAGGGTATTCAAAATGATGGATTTTAAAGGAATAAGCAGAGATCTAAAGGCTAAACCCAACAAGATGAAGGTCGCCAGATATACAAAAATGACAGCTTTAGGAAAACTACGGTAAAGGGCTTGTGTCCATTCCTGGTCACTTACATAAGGTCCTGAGATAATGGCTTTTAGACCAGCGGTACTTAATCCCTGCTCAATATGCTTGATGTAGTCGTTAATAGCACTTGGGCCTAAGTTTATGGTGGGGAAAGTCCGAATCCAGACATACTTACCTGACTCACTAACAGTCGTTTTTACTAAGTTTGCAAGGGGACTCGTTTGCGCACTTTCTGGGCTGGCATAGTACTGATAAAGGAGTAAGCTGGCAATACCTGGCGCATTTAAGGGCGAAAGCAGGTACTCAGTAGGCTCGAGCCCCTTAAGCTCCCGACTAAAGATTGATAAGGCTCTTATATTAGAGGGATGGTAAAACCCTTTTTCGTCCAATTCAATAAGCACATCCACCGAGCGCTGTAAGCTGGCGATACCAAGACTTTCAAGAACTTTGTTGGCTTTATTAATATCGGTTTGACCTGTTAAACCTCTAGCGCCTGAAAAATCTACTTGCATCTTTAATGCAGGAAGGCTCAAGACAATCAAAACCAAAATGCCCACTACGGTCCATAAGCCAGGACGCCGCATAATGCGATTGGCCTGAGATGTCCAGTAATTACGAGTACGGGTTCCTGGTTCTTGCTTACCAAGCTGAATTAAATTAACGTTTTTACCCAGTAAAAATAACAGGGCAGGTAGGGCCGTAATCGAAATAGCCATACTAAAAAACATGGCAATAATACTGGCTAAACCCATGGTTCGAATAAAATTTAAAGGTGGAATAATCAGCGCTGCCAAAGCGATAAGTACAGTAAGACCGCTTACCAGAACCGCATTACCGGCGTTTAGTGTAGTTCTAATAACAGCTTGGCGCTTGTCGTAGGTTTGAAGCTCTTCACGAAAACGGTTAACAATGAGTAACGCATAATCTATGCCTGTAGCCAAACCCAGCAGAGACACAAAAATCTGGGCGAAACTTGTAATAGGAATAAAGCTACCTAAAAAATACAAGACACCCAATGAAATACTAATCGACATAATAGCTACAATTAGAGGCAGACTTGCTGCCACAACTGCGCCAAACACCACCAGTAAAACCAGTAAGCTAACACTAAGCCCTAAAGCTTCTG
>JAHEBB010000142.1 GCA_024642575.1 Trueperaceae bacterium
ATTATCCTTACTGCCTCCCATTTCGGCGACATGATCGGCATAGTTTTTACCCACACAAATAATGGTTTTAGGCTCACAGGGCGCCAGCAGCGTAACATCAGACAGGGTCGTGACATGCCCAGTGCGGCTGCCCATCATGCCGCTGAGTTGATGAACACTGCCACCCTCGAGCTCTCCCCAACTAATGCCATCGTAGCTTTGATAACGAATTCTTTGCACGGTCTTCACCTCAATAGTGGTTTTCTAAGCTAGCAGCTTGTTTTTGTTTGCGAGAACAAGCTTAAATCATTCAGACTTACTTCGCCTCAATCATACCTGTTTGCCTTTTGGCTAGCAGCTTTGTACGTTAAGTATTTCACATTTATCATCTACAACTCATCAGACTCAAACGTCTGTGAAATTTTCAACTAAAGCTTATTTAAAGCAAATGTTAGGTTTCTCACGAAGAGCATTTTGCTGAAAGAGGTTTACATGGGCCGATTAAAACACCTTCTTTGGATACTTACGTTATTTTTTCTGGTGAGCTGTTCAGGCGATCTGAGTTTGGAAAATACAACCGACTCTGACCCTATTCCTGCACCTGAGGCACCCGCTGTGCCCGAACCTCAACCTCAGCCCAAAGCAACAGGTTTCTTTTTGCTGGATTTTAAAAATGGGACCAGCCGTAATTTAGCTACGACAGATTTAAGCGCGCAGAGCTTTTATGAAAATGATACGGGGGTTAGTTTTGCCTTTTCGGTACCCGTAACCGACCTGAGCTACCCAGGAATATACTCAGCAACCGTAACCCTGACCAATAAATCAGGGCAAGCTATTAACCTCAATGATTACCCGATAGATACGGCCCAGCTTATTGTTAGTAGCTTTGAAGCTCAAGACGAAGCGGGTAAAAGGCTCGAGGGTGGGGGCATTTCAAATGCTGATGGCTATAAAGCGCAGTCTAACAGTCCTTTTTTATGGATCAAGCGAACTGATGAAGCTAGCGAAATTCCAGAATTGCAAGTTGGGGTTAAAAAAACCTTAGATCCCGATGAAAGTATTTCGCGGAGTTTAGATCTATCCTTGCCGCAAGGGGGTACGCAAGTTCTCATAGAAGTTAAGCTCTTAGCTCAGTCGGTCGCTGCCAATAATATTCCAGTTGCTAGTAATGCCTATGCCACAGTAGTGGTGGGTCATTACGGCGAAGCTGGGAGTGCCGATGGTTTGGCGCATCAAGCAAGAATTACCAAGCCTACAGCTGCTGAAAGTTGTGGCGGATATCTGCATCTTATTGAAAACAACTCAGGTATTTTCAGGCGCTATGTTAATAATACGATTGAAACCACCAATGCTACCTATAGGATTTCAGATCATCTAGGAGGGATGGACTGTTTTAAAGGTCTAAGCGATCAACTTGTTATCGCTGATACTGGCTCAAAACAAATTTATTTGAGCAGTAGTTACAGCCCAGCAGCTATTTCCGAGGTGATTGGTAGTGGTGAAATCGGCAACCTTGATGGTGACGCTGCAACGGCTATGTTTACTGAACCTGCTGATGTTGCCAGTTTAGGGAAGCGCATTTATGTTGCTGATAGTGGGAGCATTCGCGAGATTACCGAAATAGATCGTAGTTACTTTGTTGCTACTGTCTTGCCTGAGCAAGCGGGTAAAATTATCAGTTTAACCACAGATGACATTAAGACGATTTATTATAGCTTTGTCGCTACGGACCCTTCTTTAACAGGTGTTTATGCTTTTGATTTGGAAAGCCTTGAGAACAAACTTATCTGGGCGAATCCTAAAGCAAGGTTTCTTCGTTGGGACGGGGCAGCAGGCATTTTCGTGAGTGCTGCTGGTCAGTTTTATCATCTTTCCCCTCTTGGCGATACCTGGTCAGCAACGCTTGCTGCAGGCTCAAAAACGGCCTCAAGTATTGACGGGGGTAAGCTGGCAATGGACGCTTACTTAGGAAACATTGGGTTTTTTGATGTGGATGCAGGTACTCTTTATCTACCTTCTATAAGTAACCAGCAAATTATCCGAATTGATCGCTTAAGATAACGTCTCAATTTATAAAACAACGGCTTTATGTAGAGATGAGATAGTCATAAATAAAAATAGCCTAGCTAAATTTTTAGCTAGGCTATTTTTAAATTTAGAGCTTTATTGCATTGAATTTACACTTACATTACTTACAATTTCAAACCCATTGGGTAGACCAGCTAGAGCCTCATGAGAGAACAGAGCAGCGACTGCGGTTTCATCAGAGGTGGCAATGATATAGGTTCGGTAGCTTTGACCTGCTGAGCCAAAACGCACTCGAGCTGCCCAAGACCCTGTATCTGAAGGCATTATTTCTTGTTGAGGATAGACAACAGGTGGGTTACTGCTGGGGCTTTCTACCACCACGAAAAAGCGCTCTCCAGGGTTGGCATTTCTTAACCTGCCTTGTACATCAACCCAACCATCGGGGCTTGGTACAGTTGAGCCATTAGCAGGAAAGTCGATAGCTGCTCGGTAATTTCCCATATCTAAAGGGCCAAGAGTCGTTGCAGCAGGGGTCGTGCTGCTGGTTAAGTTGGGTAAATTAATACCATCTGTCGTAAGCCCTGTATCGGCATCGACTGAGGGTAAAGTTGCTCCAGCACTGGTTGCAGAAAGGTCAGTATTCATGTCCATCGTGACACTGGTGGGCAGATCTGTTTTAGCTCGGTTTCTAAAAAACTCGTAAGCAAGACCAAATAAAACAATATAAGCGGCGAGGGCGATTGCTAACCATCCTGAAGGGGTGATGCGTGATCGTTGAGTCATAGTGAATCCTTCATCTCTCATTTCATTATCGGCTGTCGTGACCGATTTATTAGCCTCATTATAGAAAAACTGTGCCTAAAAAAACTCGCAGGCATCACGTTAGAAAAGGATAGTAAACGATAAATGAAAACCTATGCGAGTTGACAGATATCCTACAACTTTATATAGTGGGCACAACTTAAAACTCTAAAAGCTCGAGCCTTCATTGCTTATAAAGGTGACTTAAACCTATGGCGCAACCTATTACTAAACTTACGCGCACCCCTCCTGTTCATCAGTCTATTCAGGAGGTAATTAAGGCCTACATAAGTAATAACCAGCTAAAAGCAGGGGATGCTTTGCCGCCCGAAAACGATTTGGCCAAGCAAATTGGTGTAAGCCGAAATTCGGTACGCGAAGCGATAAAAGCCTTAGAGTCGATGGGTATTTTAGAGACGCGTCATGGTAGTGGCGTTTATGTTCAGGCGTTTTCCTTTGAGCCTCTTCTAAATAATTTGGCTTATGGTCTTATGGGTAACTTGCAAGATGTCAGCGAGCTCTTAGAAATTCGGCGCATTTTAGAACTTGCCAAGGTAGATGCGGCCATTGAACAACTTAGCCAGGAGCAGCTCGAGCACTTTGACACTATCTTAGAAGGTATGCGCTTAAGAGCCGAACGAAATGAAAGTTTTCCCGAGGAAGATCGTCAATTTCATCGCCTTTTATTTAAAAATCTTGGCAACACTATGTTGCTTAAACTCATTGATGTGTTCTGGATGGCGGTTACTAATGCTGCCCAGCACATAAATATGGCTGACCCCCAACCTTTACGTACCTATCAAGATCATGTAGACATTGTCAGGGCACTCAAGCTTAAGGATGTTGAGAAAGCTCGAGCCGCACTCGATCAGCACTACGACGGTATTCACACACGGTTACAAGAAGTTAGTAGGAGGTGATGGTTTAAAAACGAATGGCTAAGGCGGTTTAAACACTCTTTTGGAGGAAAAGATAATTATGAAAAATTTGTTTCGGTCGTTAATGAGTTTGGTCCTTATTTTTCTGTTTAGTGTAGGTTTTGCAAGTGGCACCCTGATTGGTGGTTTTGATGTTGGTCCAGGGGGTGACCCTCAGGTTATTCCCTTTCATAATTTTGCCGGTAATACTTGGCTTGCCAAGATTTATTCCCCTTTAATTATGATGACACCTGACTTTGGCGAAGCGACTGCTGAAGGTTCTTTGTCAACCAGTTGGGAAACCAATGCCGAAGCTACCGTCTGGACGTTTCACCTTCGTGAAGGTGTGAAATGGCATGATGGTGAACCGTTTACTGCCAGTGATGTAAAGTTCACCGCTGAACTCATCAGTGCACCAGATGCCGTGGTCAAACGCACCCTACTTACTGCCGAAGGCCAACCCACAAATATTCAAGGCTGGACAGAATACAACGCAGGTTCTGCAACTGAGATAAGTGGCATTGTTGCGGTTGATGACACTACCCTAGAATTCCGTTTAATCGAACCCGACCCACGCTTTTTTGATAGCATTCGCTGGTTTTATATTTTGCCAAAACATGCTGTTGACTTTGGCCCTAGTGAGTTTCAAAGCACTGACTGGTGGTTTACCAAAGCCATTGGTACTGGCCCGTTCAAGCTAAGTGCTTTTGAAAAAGACCAGTATATGGAACTCGCCCCTAATGAATATTACTGGGATGGTGCACCCAAGCTCGATAAACTCATTAACCGCTACTTTACAGATGAAGCTGCTGCTGTTCTGGCTTTAGAAAGCGGTGATATTGATTTTACTTATGTAGGCGCTGACATTGCCGCAAAATTTGAGGGCAACCCTGACTATGTAGTTTTCCAAGGACCTTCTTTTGTAACGAACCTCTTTAACTTCAATTATCAACGTGACGCCTGGAAAGATAAGCGGGTACGTCAGGCCTTCATGTACGGGATTGACCGTGAGTCAATCTTAAAAGATGTTTTTAACGGTACGGCTCAAGCAACTCCCTGCAATGATCCTTATCCAAACTTCTGGCCAGAAGATGCCAATTACTATCCTTATGACCCGGCGAAAGCCAGACAACTGCTAGATGAAGCTGCCGCTGATGGTATAGATGTTAGAACTGCAACGTATGACCTTCCGACCTACTACTCCGGGCAACTTCCTAAAGATATCTTGACGGTCATGCAGGCAAATCTTGCCGATATTGGGGTAAATGCCAACCCACTCTTTATTGATGTGGCATCATGGCGTGTCAAGGTTGATCAAGAGGCAGATTTTGACTTTACTTATCGTGGTTTTGGCGCTGGCCCGGCGTTTATTGGTACCAACTGGTATACCGAAGGTAACCAGTGGGGTATTACTGACCCTATGTATGAAACCCTTGTTACCAATATGAATAAAGCATTTACGCCTGAGGAATATAAAGCAGCCCGTACGGCATTGTGCAGTTATGAAAATGAAGATGCAACCTTTGCATACTTCTGGGTGTCTACCCGCTACGGTGTAGCTAAAGCCAGTATTAAAGATTTCTATTACTTTCCAGCACCCGGTGGGGGCCCTTATGTTGATCACTCCGAGCGTTGGGATAAAGGCGAGTAAATCAACTAAAGCCTCTAAGCTCTTTTAAGAAAGGGCTTAGAGGCTTAAACCCAGAGTAAGTAGAAAAAATATTCTCTAAAAGGATGTAGCTCTTAGCTCTCATGCAATACTTCCTCAGACGACTGCTGATTAATATCCCAGTGTTTTTTGCAGTGACGCTGCTTATTTACGGCCTCATCAATTTAGCACCAGGAGACCCAATTGATTTTTTTGTCAATGAGGAGGTAGGTATTTCTCGAGCTGACCTTGCTTTTTTAGAAGAACAGTTTGGTCTAAATGACCCTTTTATTGTTCGTTATGGCAAGTGGCTCTCTAATACCTTTAGAGGTGATCTTGGCTTTAGATTTAAAAATGGTGATGATGTTGCTGAAGTGCTGCGCGAGCGTTTGCAGCGCACCCTGATTTTAATGGGTGGAGCACTTTCAGTATCAATTGTCGGAGGCGTCCTTTTAGGTGTTTTTATTGGTATGAGGCAGTATTCTTTTTGGGATTTTGCCTTGACAGGACTTTCTTTTGTAGGCATATCTATGCCCGCTTTTATTGCAGGAATTTTTGGGCTTTACCTTTTTTCCGTCAAGCTGGGCTGGTTACCTTCAGGAGGCATGCGCACCATTGGGGTACCTCCAACATTATTAGATTTGCTCTACCACATGATTTTACCTGCCGGAACATTAGCCATTTTGCAGCTTGCTACCTTTATGCGCTATACACGGTTTAGCGTGCTCGAGATTAAGCAAGCTGATTTTATTCGTACCGCAAAGGCCAAAGGGCTGCCTGACTATCAGGTGACCTGGCGACATATGGTTCGTAACGCCATTTTACCTGTAGTGACCGTGATTGGTCTAAGCTTGCCCACACTGGTTGCTGGGGCCCTTTTTACAGAAACGATTTATAGCTGGCCGGGTATGGGTTCTTTGTTTGTAGATGCGGTGCTGGTGCGCGATTATCCGATGGTTATGGGTATTATGCTGGTCATTGCTCTGGTGGTGCTACTAGCTAATTTGCTTACTGACCTAGCCTACGGTTTGGTTGATCCAAGAATCAGGTTTGAATGATAATGCAGCAAAAATTCTCCAGCCTGACGCTTTACTCGAGCGCTTCATTTCTTAAAGGGAGCCCTTGGGGGTTTTGGCTAATTTATGCTTGAAATCGCAGCCTCTCCCAAAGCCGTTTCACCTAACTACAAAGCCTGGCTTAGGTTTCGGCGACATCCGCTAGCTGTCCTTGGCTCGGTCATGTTTATTATCATTCTGATTCTCGCCCTTTTTGCCCCTGTCTTTGACCGTTATGAGCCTAATAAGCTTAGCCTTGCAGACAAGTTTCAAGCCCCAAGTATGGAGCACTTTTTTGGTACAGATAGAGTAGGGCGAGACATCTGGAGCCGCACTTTACATGGGGGGCGCGTATCGCTTTTGGTTGGCTTTGCGGCGGCTCTGGTTTCAATGATTGTCGGTGTCATTCTGGGCGGTCTTTCCGGCTATTACGGTGGCTGGGTAGACATGCTGATTATGCGCTTTACCGATGTCATTATGACCTTTCCGCAGGTGGTTATCATTTTGACAGTCGCAACCTTTGTCGGACAAGGTATTCTTAACGTCATTTTTTTAATAGGACTTTTTAGTTGGCCCGGCACAGCAAGGCTAGTGCGTGGACAGGTTTTATCACTTCGTGAAGAGCAGTTTGTCGTGGCTGCACAATCTTTGGGCGCAAGGGATTTTGTTATTATTTTTAAACATATTATGCCAAGTGTTATTGCGCCGCTTTTAGCAAGTTTGACCTTTGCTATAAATGGTGCAGTTTTGCTCGAGGCTGGGCTTAGTTTTCTTGGTGTGGGTATCCCTTTACCAACAGCAAGTTGGGGCAATATGCTTGAAACTGCGCGCAGTCTTGATGTTTTACAAGATGGTCCCTGGATGTGGATACCGCCTGCGGTCATGATTCTCTTAAATGTTTTGGCTATTAATTTTATTGGGGATGGTCTGCGTGACGCCCTTGACCCGAAACATATTGTTTAGTTAGAGATTAAGAAATTGAGACTAGAGGAGATTATTTTTTTACTCTAGCCCTCAAACAGTTTTAAAAAGGAGTCAACTACTTTGACGAAATCATTTCAAATGCGTGGTCTAGTGCCAGCAGTTTTTACCCCTATGAAAGCAGATGGCTCGCTTAACTTGGCACAAATTGCGCCAGTTGCCGAGCAGATTATCGGCGATAAGATAGCAGGCTTTTATATTTGTGGCAGTACGGGGGAAGGCCCCTGCTTAAGTCGTGAAGAGCGTATGGATACCGCTGAGGCTTATATTGAAGCGGCAGCAGGGCGGATTTCAACCGTAGTGCAAGTCGGGCATCAGAGTATTCCTGAAGCTCAGCGTTTAGCAGAACATGCCAGTAGCCAAGGTGCCGACGCCATTTCGGCGATTCCACCGAATTATTTCAAACCTAATTCTTTAGCTACCTTGATTGAGATGATGGCAGAAATTGCCAGTGCTGCACCTGATTTACCTTTTTACTATTACAACATTCCAACTGTGACCGGTGTGCAGGTTGATTTGCTCAGGTTTTTAGAAGAAGGCGCTGAGCGTATTCCTAATTTGGTTGGGGCAAAATACAGCCATAGTACCGTTTTTGAGTTGCAAGCTTGCCTCGAGTCTCAAGGGGGTCGGTTTGACCTTCTCTTTGGCTCAGATGAAATGCTCTTAAGCGCTTTGGTTGTTGGTGTTAAAGGAGCAGTGGGAAGTACTTATAATTTTGCTGCGCCGCTCTACAACCGCGTGATTGCTGCTTTTGACCAAGGAGATATGCAGACGGCAAAGGCGCTTCAAGGAAAGGCTGCCCAAATGGTGCGTGTTTTGGTTGAGCATGGGGGCAACTCGGCCATTAAAGCCATGATGGGCTTAATTGGTGCCGATTGTGGGGGCACGCGTCTACCACAAAAAGCTCTTTCAAAAACTCAGGTAGAGGCTTTAAAGACAGATATGACTGAGATAGGCTTTTTTAACTGGGGACGTTAAAGATGGCAGAATTCCTTAATGATGCCAAACTAAATATTGAGCGTTTAAAATACTTCCAGGCTTTTGAAATTCAGCTTTGTCGTTTGCTTGGCGGTTGGCTAGCGGGGGTAGCGCGCTGGGAAACCAAGCATGAGCTAGGGCTTCATATCTGGCAAAATTCAGAAAACAGCCGCGACTTAAGGACACGACTCTGGGAACTTCGGGTTACGAACCCTGATAGAGATGTTGAACCAGAGGTCCTAAAAGTTATCCAAGCCTTATCGCTTGCTCAACATGACTATGAACTCATTGCGGGGCTTTATCTTGGTGTAAAAAAACAGCTTACTAAGGCATATGAGGCGTATCTAAAGTCTACTTACAGCGTTTATGATTTCCCTACTATTCCGATATTAAAAAGGCTAATTGCTACTAACCATGAGCAATTGCAATGGGCGGAAAGGGAGCTTGCCTTAGTCACCGATAAGGGTGAAAAGAAGCGCAATATGCAGCGCTGGTTGCGTTATACGGAAGAGGTTTTAAGCGCTGTGGGCGGTATTGATGGACAAGGAGAAAAGGCTGACCTACCCCTTCCACCACCCGCTTATAGCTCAGTCTTACCTTTTGCTGAGGCCAAACGGGATGAACGCTTTAAGGTACAAATGTCTGGGATGCCTATGCCTGACAAAGCCGAGAGGCTCGAGTGGCTAGTCTGGCAATTTGCCAACTATGCCGCCGAAATGCAAGCCGCAGAAACGCTGGCGACCATGCTTTGGGAAACCGAGGATATGTCCTGGGAATTTTATTTTGATATTGCGCGGCACTGTTGGGATGAGGTGCGGCATTCCAAACTGGGTGAAACCCGTTTGGCAGAGCTTGGTTATCATGTCACTGATTTTCCCTGTTCAGTAGGAAGCTACGCTTGGCGTCAGTTGTTTGACCCAGTCATTCGCTACTGCGCCCTAACTTATATCATTGAGGCGGGTTCGTTTAAGTTCAAGCACGAAAGCTATCAGGATTACCTTGCGCAGGGCGATACCGAGTCAGCGCAGGCCATCATGTTTGACATTGTTGATGAAACCATGCATGTGCGTTGGGGCAGCAAGTGGGTTCCTAAGCTAATGGAGCACTATGCTTACACGCAAACCTTAGAAGACCTTGTAGAAGAATGCCGAGCTATAACCGCCAAGCATAGCGTTGCGCCAGCGCAGCGCGTGGCAATTGAAAAAGAACTGGCGGCTCGAGCCTGAGATGATTGGTTTTAGATGATTGGCGTTGGCATCATTGGTGCAGGAGATTTTGGAGCAGCCCATGCCAGAGCCATTGCGAAAATCTCTAATATTAACCTTGTTGCAGCTTCTCGCACCCATGAAAAAGCCTTAGGAGAATTTTGCAAAAGGTTTGACTGTCAGGGTTATACCGATTATCAAGACTTACTTGCTAACGATGAAATAAATGCTGTTGTTATAGCAACCCCCCATCATTTGCATACCACTATTGTTGAAGCTGCGGCAAAAGCTAAAAAACACATCCTATTAGAAAAGCCGATGGCTCCAAGCTTAGCGGAATGTGACCAGATCCTAAAAGTTGTCAAAGACCATAATGTCCAGTTGATGCTTGGACATGTGAATCATTTTGTGCCTGCTTTTCAAATTGCTAAGAAGTTGCTCGAGTCTGGAGAACTTGGTGAGATTGTCTATGCACAGAGCACCATGACCCGCCCCTGGATGACGCCAAATAGACGGGATTGGCACCTGAACCGCCTTACAGGTGGTGGCATCTGGCTGACCATTGGCTTGCATGTGGTTGACCAGCTTTCCTGGCTGATAGACGCTCCTGTAAGAAGTGTAAGTGCGGATTTGCAAACGCGTTTTCACGAGCAAGCGGCCGATGATCTGGCAGTGGCATTTTTGCGCTATCGCAATGGGGTGAGTGCAACAGCAACGGCGATTGGTTATAAGACGGGAGTGTTTAGCTTTTTAACCGAACTCACCTGTACAAAAGGTTTGCTCAAAATTGACCATGCCAATGGTGTATTTATAGGCAAAGAAGAGAGCTGGCAGCTTGTACCTGAGTCCGCTTCTGAGACCTGGATGCAGGATGCGCTAGTTAGTGAGTGGCAAGCGTTTACTAGGGCGCTTGAAACATCTAACCCTATGCCTGTTACAGGGGACTACGCACAGCAGATTATGCAAGTCATGTTTGCAGCAGAACGTTCTTCTCAAGAAAAAATGGAGGTGATGATTTGAGGCTCGAGCGAAGCCCTCTTTTTGTGGGTGGTGAAGACGGTTACCACACCTACCGCATTCCTTCTTTGCTTCAAGGCAAGCAGTCGCTACTGGCATTTTGCGAAGCGCGGCGAGATAGTCGGGCTGATTCAGGGCAAATTGATCTTGCCATGAAGCGCAGTATAGATGGCGGAAAAACTTGGTCGGAACTAAAAATATTGGTTCAAGAAGAGGGCATAAGTAGCTCAAACCCTTGCCCTGTCTTTGATGAAAAAACAGGTGTCATCTGCTTGCCCTTTTGCAAAAATCTGGCTCGAGCTGATGAGCCCGCTATAGTGCAAGGTCTCTCGCAGCGCAGCGTCTGGCTTATGAAATCTGAGGATGATGGTACAAGCTGGTCAGAACCTATTGAGATAACTGCCCAAGTTAAAAAGCCAAGCTGGACCTGGTACGCTACAGGGCCCGGGCATGGTATCCAGCTGACAACAGGTCGTCTTATCATTCCTGCTAATCATGCAGTTGCTAAAGATTTTAAGCGCGATGACCCACATTATTCGCATGTGTTTTATAGCGATGACCAAGGACAAAATTGGCAGCTTGGAGGCAGCGCAGCTGAGGGTACAAATGAATGTGAAGCGGTTGAACTTTCTGATGGCAGTATCTATTTAAACTGCCGTAATTTTAGGGGTACAGGTAAACGTGGTGTTGCCAAAAGTTTTGATGGGGGTGAGACTTTCAGCGAGTTTTACTGGGATGAAGCGTTGACAGAAGCTATGAGCAAAGCAGATAAAGTGTTACCTGAACCTGCCGCTTGTCAAGCTAGTGTTCTAGGAATTGACGGCACGATCTTGTTTTCTAATCCGGCAGGCTTTAGCCGTGACCACCTGACGCTGCGGCTGAGTGATGACCAGGCAAAGAGCTGGCCTACCTCAAAAGTACTGTGCGAAGGCCCATCCGCTTATTCAGATTTAGCCGTTTTGCCTGATAAAACCATTCTTTGCCTCTATGAGGCGGGAGAAAAGCATCCCTATGAAACCTTAAGCCTGGCGCGGTTTGATTTGGACTGGCTTAGAAGCGGGGAAAATTCATGAAAGCAAACGAACTTAAAGGAA
>JAHEBB010000143.1 GCA_024642575.1 Trueperaceae bacterium
CAGCGCCGCCAGTCTTCAGGGGAAATGTCTTCAACACCTCCTGTTGGGCCAGCAATGCCTGCATTATTTATAAGTGCATCTAAGCCACCCAAGGTAGCCGCTAGTTTTTCAAACATGCGCGATACATCTTGCTCATTTGAAACATCGGCTTTGATGGTTTCTAAACCTTCGAGCTTGCCTTTAGCCGTTTCCAAGGCATCCTCGGAAATGTCGCAAACCATTAGGTTTGCGCCTTGTGCATGAAGCGTTTCAGCAATGGCGTAACCGATTCCTGAAGCACCTGCGGTTATAAGCACCTTTTGCCCTGCAATACCACCCAAAAGCTCAACCGTTTGACCTTTCATCATTAAACTCCTTTTTCTAAAAGTCTAAACCAGAAACATCAAGTAGGTCGTTTTATCCGTTTTTTATTTAACCCTTTGTTTAAAGCTTTTCCATAATTTGCATAAATAGCTCGAGATCTTGCCGATAATCTTCTGGGTTAGTTTTGGGTTGGGTGCCAGTCGTCACATTATGATAAAAACGTTGCCACTCACGAGTAAAGTTATCTTCAAAGGCAGGTTGCAAGATTTCTTTGTGTAAACCGCTGTCAGGGGTAGCAGTTGTTAGCTCGAGCCTGGTAGCTAGATTTCTTACATAGGGCGTATTGTACTCAACTCTCAAAGCCTGTGTTTGACCGTAAACCTCTAAGAGGCAATCAAATCTTGGTATGTCATCTATGCCCGTTTCAAACTGACAGATAAAATCACCATAGTCAAAAGCAGCACTTATATACAGCCCACCTGCCCTTGCCGCAGCATAAAGTACCCCCTTCGGCATACCCAAGAGTTCACGCATTGCTGAAATATCATGGGTACTTAAACCCAAGAGAATATTATAAGCAAGGCTTAAATCTTCTGCCTTCTCAGCAATTGCTTTTAAAATCTTTTGTTTTGCAAGAGCATTGCCTTCAGCTATAAGCGTTTGCGACACATCATTTCCGCGAATCACTTTTGAGCTAGGCCCAATGAGCAAGGCATTTCTACCTATAACATCATGAACCCTTGCTAGCATTACTTTATCAAGCTCTTTAACTCTTTTTACTGCCTCTTCAAAGGCTGTAGCGTAGCGGCGCATATAACCCACTTGTACCGTTAAACCTGTGCGTTTTTGCATCTCGATAATTTTGTCAGCATCCTCTAGATGCATCGCCATAGGCTTTTCTACCAAAACATGTTTGCCCGCTTCCAAAGCTGCCAACGTTTGCTCACAGTGATAAACATGCGGAGTGGTAATAAGTACGGCATCAACTTCAGAGTCGTTTAGCAAATCATGGTAGTCAAGAAAGCGCTTTGTGATGTTCCATTTTTTACCCACACCCTCTAAGACCTGATTACTAACATCAGAAATAGCGATTACTTTAAATAAGTCATTAAGAAAATCGAGGCTGGGCAAATGGTTAATTTGGCTTACTTCACCACACCCAATAATGCCGACTTTGAGTTGCGCCATACTTATCCTTTCACACCTGTACCAATAGCTCCATAAAGCATGTATTTTTGAATAAACAAAAACAAAAAGAACGTCGGCAACATCGTCATTGTGGCAGCTGCCATCAGACTTCCCCAGTCACTGCCATATTGCTGAGTAAAAATTTGAATGCCGACGGGTAGCGTCATGTTGACTTCATTGCGCAAAAAAACATTGGCTATAAAAAATTCATTAAAGGCTAGTAGAAAGGCAAAAATCGCCACGGCAATCGTACCCGGACCCGCCAACGGCAAAACAATACGCACAAATCCCTGTAAAGGTGTACAGCCATCTACCGCTGCAGCTTCCTCGAGCTCTCTAGGAATACCGTCAAAGAATGATTTAAACATCCAAGTGGCAAAAGGTAAATTAGCAACCGTATAAATCAAAATAACCGAAAGGGGATTGTTGATAAGGCTTAAATTGCGAAACAAAATAAAGAGAGGAATGATAGCCAAAATTAACGGAAACATCTGAATCATTAGCAAAATGCGCGAATAAGAAGAAATAATCAAACCTTGATAGCGTGATAAGGCGTAGCCCGCCAACGATGACAAAATGACCCCTAAGATGGCGGCAGAAACTGAAACCAGCAGACTATTGCCAAAAAACTGCCAAAATTTTGTGCGCTGACTAACATAGAAATAATTATCAAAAGATAGATCGTTTAATGAAAAACTACGGCTCGAGAATAAATCTTCGGTACTTCGCAGAGAATTAAGAACGGTAGAAATAATCGGCAAATTTACCAGCAAAACAATGATGACTAAAGCAGCAAAGAGTAGCCAAGTTTGCGTTCTTGAAAGACTCATTTTTCCTCCCTAGACTGTTGTCTCAAAATGAAGAGAGCCAGAATTATCAGAATAATCAAACTGACGACTGCGACAGCTGAACCCATACCTACATTGTTATTTCTAAAGGTATAGCGGTAAGCCAACAGCACCAAATTTTCAGTGGCAAAAGAAGGGCCACCTTGCGTGAGCAAAAAGGGTGTATCAAAATCATTGACTGACCAAATCGTCATGAGAATCCAGAGCACCCCAGAAATATTAAGGAGTTGTGGAAAGGTAATGTGGCGAAAAAGCTGCCAGCGATTAGCCCCATCAATTTCAGCTGCCTCATAAAGCGTGCGGTCAATTGTTTGCAAAGCAGCCAAAATAGAGAGCATCATAAAGGGAAAACTGCGCCAGATTTTTACAACGATGACTGAAAAAATAGCAAGACCAGGTGTGCTTAAAAAATAGATAGGCTTAAACCCTAGCCAGGTAATCAGCATATTGACAAACCCTTTTTCATCAGCAATCAGCCAGCGCCAACTCATGAGAGATACAACAGAAGGAATCACCCAAGGTAGTAACAATGAAACTCGCAAAATGGCCTGGCCTGGCACTTTTTGATTAAGCATAAGGGCAAAGATAAGTCCAAGCAGATAACTACCCAAAACACCAAAAAAGGCAAAAAATAGACTAAATTGAAGCGAGTTGTGAAATTCTCTTTGCTTAAACAAATTTAAATAGTTGTCAAGACCAATATAGTCACCCAGTTTTAAAAGTGAACCTTCTCGAAGGCTATAAAGAATACCTGTAAAAAAGGGGTAAAAAATAATAGCAAAGATTAAGGCAATGGAAGGTAAGAGTAGGAGATAAGGCAATAAATTAAGCTTATAGTGTTTTCGGGGTTCTTTTAGCTTTGTCAGACTAGAGCTAGGCATATTAGCCTCCTGAAATAGGGGCAAGTATGATACTTGCCCCTAAGTCTTATTAACGTCTTATTGCTTTACTGTGCTCTGAAGCTTTTGATTAGCATTATCTATAGCAGCATTTAAATCTTTACCTTGCAAAATTTCCTGAATCAAGGTTTGCAGCGTGCCATCACCCTCAATTTCATTTAGTGCAGGAAAGACGCCACCAACATTTGCAGCCGTCGTTTTGCCAATGGGAATATAGTTTGCCAAGATGTAATTTACAATGTCATTGTTTTTCACATAATCTATATCGGCAATAGACTGGCGCACAGGAATGCTACTGGTATGACCTTCACTCCAAAGGGGTGCCTGGTTTTTTGACCACCACTTCATAAAGGTTTTTGCAGCTTCAGCGTCATTACACTGGTTATACATCATAATGTTGTTGACCCAAAGTAAAGTCCCCGTATCACCATGAGGCCCTTTTAAAGGAGGCAAAATCGCCATATTTTGAGCTTGCTCAGGAAATCTGGCCAATTCACCTGGACCCCCAAGAATAAACGCAGCATTACCCTGCCCAAAGGCAGCTCGAGCTTCGTCATCACTGTACCCAGCGCTTGCCGGATGAACGCCACCTGCAGCAACCAGATCTGCATAGAATTGCAGGGTTTCTAAAGTGCGCTCATGTCTTAAATCAAGATTTCCTGCCTCATCAAACAAGCCGCCCCCATTGTTAATCATAAAGGTCAATGCAGTATGAACCGCACCGTTACCACCACCACTAAGAACAAAGCCATATTTTCCATCCTTGTTTAGGGCAGCCGCAACATTAATAAATTCTTCCCAAGTGGTCGGAGGCTCGAGGCCGGCTTCTGCAAGTCTATCTGTTCGGTAGTAAAGGGTTCTTATGTCAAATTGCCAGGGTAAAGCTATATAGTGCCCTTCATATTTCAGAGCCTCAATAGTGCCCGCTGCAAAGTCATTAATATCACCACTAGCAGTCAGGTCGTCAATCAAGTCATCTAAGGGTCGAATTGCCCCAAAATCAGAAAGTTGTGCGGCTTGATACCCTGCACCCGTACTCATGCAGGGCGCTGTACCCGAACCAATTGCCGTCACATAGGTTTGATACCAGTTTGCCCAGGGAACCGACGTATAATTAACTTTAAATTCAGATTGCTCGGCATTAAACTGATCTACTAGCGCTTTAGCGGTATCCACATATTCGGGTGGCCCCCAAACCATATCCCAAAATTCAATCGAACTTTGGGCATTGGCTATACCAACCACAGCCATAAAAAACCCAAGTAGCAGGCTTAAAGCCTTCTTAGGTGACGTTTTACCTTGTTCTTTTTTACTGTTTCGTTTCATACTATTAAAGCTCCTTTAATGGCATAGGTTTGCCAAGGGGTCTAAGGTGTTTCGTGGCCAACGCGCTCGCCAAAACCGTAAGTCACGAGACACTGCTAATTTAGGTTTTTAACGGACTCTCTTATAACAAGCTGAGGGCTGAATTTGCGTACCACCTCCTCTTGATCAATTTGACCCTTTAAATAGCTAATGGCAAGATGAGCTGCGGCCATACCCATCTCTTGAATAGGCTGTCGGATGGTTGTTAATGCTGGATATAAAAATGAAGCGGTATCAATATCGTCATAGCCTACGATAGAAATATCATCAGGGATCTTTAAACCCGCTTGCCTGAGAGCTTTATGAGCACCCATTGCCATAATATCGGTTGAGGCAAAAAGGGCAGTAAATGGCTTAGCTCTTTTTAAAAGTTCTTGAGTTGCTTGCAAAGCACTCAGTTGTCCAAAATCAGCCGATTGTATAAAAAGTTCATCAGAATGACTCAGCTTGGCTTTTTCTAAAGCTAAGTGATAGCCCAAAGACCTCTCGGGAAGTGCTCCATAAAACATAGGAAAGCTAATATGCGCAATCTTGCTATGTCCTTGTTCAATAAGATAATTGGTAGCTAAGGTGCCGCCTTCTATATCATCTAGATAAATGCAATCGTTTTGAAAAGCTGAGTATAAGTGCCCCATATTTATGAGTTTTAGGTTTTGATCTGAACACTTGAGAAGTTCTTCATCTGACAGGAGGGAGGTTGTTAAAATAATGACGTTATAGCTCTGCTGTCGCAAAAACTCAATCGCTTTTAACTCATCTTTGGCGGAGCGATTAGCACTAGCCACTGTTATTTGCAGATTATGGGTTTTAGCCACCTTTTCAATACCGCGCAAAACCATCCCAAAGTAGGGGTCAGCAAAATCCTGAATGACGACTCCCAGGCCGTCTGCCTGCTTAGCAGCCAAGCCTCTGGCAAATTTATTGGGGTAATAGTTAAGTTCCTGCATCGCCGATAAGACGCGCTGACCTGTTTTTCCGGTCACATTGCCATTCTTATTAACGACTCGTGAAACGGTTGCAGTAGAAACCCCTGCTAATTTGGCGACATCATCTATCGTTGGCACACAAGCTCCAAAATGTAAGCGCTTACATTCTATCTTATAGACAAATAAACGTGGAACAAAATTCAATTTATGTAAGCGCTTACAAATTTAGCATCTTAGCGTTAGCTTGTCAAGAATTCAGTAAGATTGCAGATTGTTCCTATATTTTTTATTGACTTCTATGATAGCCTAACAACTTAAAGAGAATCTTATGGAAAACCTTATTTTGTCCGTTGCCGTCACAGGTTCAGCAACTGTTCCTACCCAAAGCCCCCACATTCCTATTACCCCTGAGCAAATTGCCAGTGACGCGATTGCCTGCGCTGAACTTGGTGCAACTGCCATTCATATTCACGCGCGTGACCCCAAAAATGGTCGCCCCTCCCCCGATAAAACCTTGATGAAGCAAATTGCTAGCAGCATAAAAGCCAAGTCAGAGGTAATTGTGGGTATTAGTACAGGGGGTGGGATTGGTATGACGCCTTTAGAGAGGCTCGAGCCTGCTAGCTACTGCGAGAGCGAATTGGCCTCTTTTAACCTTGGTACTATGAATTTTTCTATGCACGCCGCAGCAAGGCATTTCAAATCAGAGGATTACTTACACGACTGGGAAGAGGAACACCTAAAGGGCAGCAAACGCTTTATCTTTCGCAATACCTTTGAAGATATGGAGTTATTTGCTAGCACCATGAAAAGCAAACTGATTAAGCCTGAATTTGAGGCGTATGATACGGCACATCTGCATAACCTTAAATTTTTAGAAAAAACGGGTTTTGCCGAGCCCCCTTACTGGATTCAGTTTGTATTAGGCGTACTTGGCGGACTACCTGCTACGCCTGAGTCTCTCATGATGATGGTTAGTACCGCCGAGCGCATTTTAGGTAAAGAGAATTTCCGCTTTTCTGTTATTGGTGTGGGTTACCCCATGCAATTTCAAATGGCAGCAGTTGCTATGGCAATGGGCGGGCATGTACGGGTTGGGTTAGAAGATAATATTTTTATCAACCGCGGTCAGCTTGCTACTAATATGCAACTCGTCGAAAAAGTGAAAAGGCTGGCTGAGGAGCTCGAGCGCCCTCTTGCTACGCCAGCCGAGGCAAGAACTATGCTGGGGCTAAAGGGGCTCGAGGCGGTAAATTACTAAAATCATGACCTTTTTCATCAACTACCGTTTTACAGCCTACTAATAAACCTTTGTCTTTACGTTTAGACTGAACTAACCCGAAAGGAGTAAGACCATGGCATTTACGCTAGAACTTGGAGAAAAGGCACCCACATTTGAGCTTCCAGCCACCGACGGTAAAACTTATAAGCTCTCAGATTTTGATGCTTCTAAGGTATTGGTAGTCTTTTTTACCTGTAATCACTGCCCTTATGTTGTAGGTTCTGACGAGGTAACGCGGAAAACCGCTGAAAAATTTGCTGGGCAAGGCGTTAAATTTGTCGGCATTAATTCAAACAGCGCCAACACCAACGCCACGGACAGCTTTGACCATATGGTTTCAAGAATGAATGAGAAAAAGTTTCCCTGGGTTTATTTAAGAGACGAATCACAGGATGTTGCTGCTGCTTATGGCGCACTAAGAACACCTCACTTTTATGTCTTTGACCAAAACCGAAAGCTTGTCTACACGGGTCGCGGCGTTGATAATCCTAAAGACACCTCTAAAATGACGATAAATAATCTTGAAAATGCGCTAAATGAACACCTTGCAGGCAAAATCCTTTCCGCACCTTTAACTAACCCATTGGGCTGCAATGTAAAATGGGATGGTCAGGATGCTCACTGGATGCCAGCCGAGGCCTGCGATCTGGTTTACACAACTAACGCTTAGCCTTCAAATAAGTGACTTAAGCTGTGAGCAATTGCTCACAGCTTTTTTTATTGGACTATAGTTAATCCAAAGTTTTGTAATAAACATCGGAGGGCTGAATCTGAATCCGTTTTCACTTGTCATTCCGACTTTAGCCCCAGCCTTCGCCGAGGGAGACTGGAATCCACTGTCTAGGATTTGCCAAAAATTGCATTTGCAGCTCTCAAATAATTTTGAACAGACTATAGTTAACGTTCTTTGATTATCTTGCTTCCTATAGCACTCTCAAGGATAGAAGCTACCTTACCAGCCTAAAACTTATTGTCCAGAACCCTACCTCTCGCAATGATAATGCGGCTGACCAGATGCCAACTGCTATAGACGAAATTGTCAGTTCAAAAATCAGGTTAGAAATGTAGCTATTTTCATATACCCTATCCAGTTTGTACTCAGTTTTATAATTTTGTAAGATTATTTGCTCTATACTAGTTAACGACGGCGGGCAGAAGCGCCCATTCGAGCTAGTCGAAGTTCCAAAGACTACCTAAAATTTACTTCAATTTAATAAAAAGTATCTTCTGCTGGGCATTTGTGAAACAAATCCCAAGACAATTCCTACTTACACTCATTTAAAGAAAGGATGATCTTATGGATCCTCTACATGTCGTCGCCTACGGGCAAGAAAAAGTTAAAGAATTTCGCGGTGAAGCGCCTAAAAATGAACCTTGGGTACTGTTTGCTCAAAGCAAAAAAACCTCGAAATCTAAACCCTTTTCATTCTTAAGCAATATCAGACATCTTATGGAAACGACCTTTCCTAAGCAAAACAAACGCGCTCGTAATTAGTAAACTTTTAGGTTTAAAGGGATAGCAAAATATTGCTATCCCTTTATTTTTTGGCCAACGGCAGGAACACGACTAAAAGGTTTGTTAGGTCAAAGTTTATCGGTAATGTCAGATCCTGCAAATGATTTTTCATTTGTTATTCCAACAAAAACTAGCCTCTATACTGAGTCCTGTTTTTTGAACAACCATCAGAAAATAGTCTCAATCATTTGCTTAAGTCAATAAAAAATCGGCAGGCTCTAAGCCTGCCGATTTAAAGCATTAGAAAAAACGAAACTAATTAACCATCTTGGTTCTGCGTGATTGAAAATCTTGCAGCACATAGCGCCCAATCGTGTGGGGCGTGGTGAAATAGGCTTTGCCTTTGGTCATCTGACTCACGCGCTGGACAAAGGCAATGAGTTCAGGGTCACGGGCAAGCATAAAGGTATTAACTTGGATGCCCTGGCGGCGGCAATTTCCCACTTCGCGCAAGGTTTCACCTAAAACCATAGGGTCAAGACCATAGGCATTTTTATAAACTCGACCATTAGGCAAGGTAATGGCGCTGGGCTTACCATCGGTAATCATGACGATTTGCTTCATATCTTTATTCTGGCGTTTTAAGATTTTTTGTGCCAAACGAAGACCTTCAGCAGTATTGGTATGATAAGGGCCAACTTGGCAGGTTGCCAACTTTGCTAACGGGATTTCTTCAGCTGAGTTATGAAACAATACAAACTTAATCACATCACCCTGGTATTGGGTGTTTATCATATGAGCCAGCGCTAGGGCCACTTGCTTGGCTGGCGTAAAGCGGTCTTCGCCGTAGAGAATCATCGAGTGCGAGCAGTCAAGCATGACAACCGTGGCAGCCGAGGAGAAATACTCCGACTGCATTACCTGCAAGTCACCATAGTCAAGCTCGAGCTTACCGTCTTGTATCCCACGCCTAGCGGCATTTTTAAAGGTTTCGCCCATGTCTAGATTCATGGTGTCGCCAAATTCATAGGGCTTACTTTCCGATACCGCTTCAATACCTGTGGTTTGGAACTCAGTGTCATGTGCGCCTATACTGCTTTGACCCGCACCACCCAGAACATCTTTAAGTGTCTTATAGCCCAGAAAATCAATGGCTTTATTGGTCAATTCGAACTTAACTTGACCTGGGTCTTGGTTAGGGCCTTGTTGGCCTTGGCCTTGCGACATTTCATTATTGGCATCTTCGCCATTTTGTGGGCGTAAGTAACCTTCTTGCTCGAGCCTTTGGGCTAATTCTTTTACGGCTTCGCCAAGTTTACTTTCCATCCAGTTTTCAGCGTTCATGGCTTCTTCAATAGTTTGTTGGTTTACCAAATCATTATTGATGAGCGCTTCAGCAATCGCATCATAAAGATCTTGCATGCTTTGCTGATAATTAGGGTCAGGGTCCCAAGGGTTACGCTGGAAGCCACTCTCTAAAAGCCGATCCTGAATCATTTTCATGAGATCAGCCATATCGAGATCATCTAGCGTAGCTTCGTATTTACTGTAGCGTGTAACGGGCATGGTTCTCCTTAAGAACGCTGCGTTTCTTAATTCCAGCGGCGGCGAGCTGCTCCAGGGTTAAGGTCAGGCTCAGCAGCGGTATAACCCCGTTCTTCGCTACGTGCCACCTGTTTACGGGCATAGAGACCTTCTAAGATGAACTCTGCTGCTACGGCAAGATCTTCAGGGCTATTACCCTCTGAAAGGCTCTTGGCTGCGTCTATGAGTCCTGGAACTTGAGCAAAAACATCGGGCAGACGTGCAGTCACAAGGCTATCGGGTACTTTTAAAGCATTATCGCTGTCAAAGTATTCTATGACAGGGCCAACTTCAAGGTTAAGGCTTCTTTGGCTAAATACTTGACCAATCGCTCTACGCACAATGTCTTTGGCAACCGCTTCGCCGCCTTTGAGCTCACCTTCATACTCGAGCTCGAGCTTGCCTGTAATGCTTGACAGACCCGAATACAAATCAGTCGTCCGAGCTACAGGTACGCCTTCACCTAGAACCAGTGCACGCCTTTCGGCATTGCTAACCACATTTTCCATTAGGCTAATGGGCAAGCGCTGAGACACGCCAGAGTGTTTGTCTACCCGATTATCGTCCCTGGCCTGAAACGCAACCTCTTCAACTATCTCGGAAACATAGCTAGGAACTTTGACGTTATTATCTCTTTTTGTCCAGGCTTCTTGCGCGGTAATCGCCATACCTTCTTGCACGGTTGCAGGGTAATGCGTGCGAATCTCAGAACCAATGCGATCTTTTAAAGGTGTAATGATTTTACCGCGTGCCGTATAATCTTCGGGGTTGGCACTAAAAACCAGCATGACATCCAGGGGTAAACGAATAGGGTAGCCCTTTATCTGCACGTCCCCTTCTTGCATAATATTAAAAAGACCGACCTGAACTTTACCTGACAGGTCAGGAAGCTCATTCATAGCAAAAATGGAACGATTTGCCCTTGGTAAAAGACCATAGTGTACACTGCGCTCATCGCCAAGTTGTACACCTAAACGTGCTGCTTTAATGGGGTCAATATCCCCAATAATGTCAGCCACGGTTACATCAGGTGTCGCTAGCTTTTCAACATACCTTGCGCTTTTGGGTAACCAAGCAATAGGAGTAGCGTCTCCGCATTCAGCTAGACGTTCTTTACCTTCAATACTAATAGGTTTAAACGGGTCATCGTTGAGTTCTGTGCCTGCAATAACAGGAATTTCATTATCCAGCAGATCCGTTAACTGTCTTAAAATTCGCGTCTTTGCTTGCCCCCGCAGCCCTAACAAAATAAAATTGTGTCTACTAAGTACCGCATTAATAATTTGGGGTACCACAGAATCTTCATAACCCACAATACCTGGAAAAATTTTTTCTTTGGCTTTCAGTTTTTTAACCAGATTGGCGCGTAACTCATCCTTAATACTGCGCCCTGCCTTAGCCTCCCAATCGCCACCTCTTAATTCACCCAAGGTCTTAGCGGTCATTGGCTTGCCTCATTTTTATGGTGCATATTCATATATAGATGGTAGCACCAAAGCATGTAAACGCTATGTGTTGAAGAATGAATTTCAGGCTAGATGAATACGCGCTATAGTGCCTATAAAAGGGACCCTGTGTGGGGAAACACAGGGCCAATAAGAGAGGAGATGGTGAAGGGTTATACCCTTTACCGATTGGCTTTTAACCAATCACACGTGACCCTATCAGAGTCCACTTTCGAGACTCTGACTTTTAAAGCCTAAACGTCTAGAAACTTTGTCCCGCAAATTAAAATGTAGCTCTTTTGGGCAATAGCTTAAACTCATTTAAAACTGGTTATATGGCAGGATATCAGCAACATTCTTAAGCTTTAGAAAGTTCTTTCGCCCTCGAGCCAAGCTTTAG
>JAHEBB010000604.1 GCA_024642575.1 Trueperaceae bacterium
GAAGCTCATTGCCTGCCAAATCTTTAACAGCAAGCTCGAGCTTAAGGTTAGAAGGTAAAGTTAAAGGCTCGAGTAGCTGAAGCGTTAATTTTTCACCTTCGCACGAAAATACAGTTGGAATGACCAGACCCGCCATGTTTGTTAGCGAAATCGTTTCATTCGTCATACTTGCTTCAGTTAAAGGTTCTGAGAACAAAATTTCAATAACCTCAGGGATATTTATAAGAGGCTTATCAGGATTTGGTGACAGCTCTAAAACCTGAGGCGCACTGCGGTCTACAACAATGCTTAATTCTTGACTCCTAAAGACTTGCTCAGCCCCATACGCAACCGCTTTTAAATGATGCACGCCTTCTGAACTTTTTCTGGAATCCCAAATAAATTTATAGTCAGTTTTTTGATTTGATGTAGGGTTTAGCGCAAAAGTGTTTAAGGGAGCATTGTCCAAAAGAAGCTCGAGCTCATTGGGTACACCATCTCTTACTTTAAGCTCTAAAGCGACCAAGGCATTTGTAATCAACGTGTCGGACTCTAGGGATACATCAAGCGCAATCGGTGATTCGATTTGCGGAACCTGAACATCAGGAAGCTTCTGGCATGAACTTAGAATAAATATAAAGCCCAGTAAACTAAGAAGCCGTTTCACAGTTGCCACCTCATCTCAAAAGCATGCATACCCAGGTTTCAAACTGCTTAATCTCTCCATCTCCAATACCTTTTGATTCTCTAAGCTTACTAAAAAAGGGGTAATAAAAGGTCAGCAACGCCCTTACATAACGTAGGATTTTCCCTGACCAAGACGGCAAAAATAGGTAAATGAATATTAGCATCTAGCTTTAGAGAGCTAACACTAAAGTAGGCAATTTAATGACTGGGCTTGTAAGACAAGCCCGATTGAAATATTCCTTTTTTTACTCTAGTCTCAGCCTAACTTAAACCACGTGCATATCAATCAGGAAAGGAAGGGTTGTTATTGTTACCACCTTGCTTAAGCTCACTGTAAATAGACAATTGCTGGCACCTCAATACCTAAATTACCGATGCTAGTTAACCTTAATACGTTATTACCTTGCTCATATAAGCCAAGCCGATTACTAAAAGGCTGATAAGGAGGTAATCATGAGAAAATTAGTATGCTTAATCTTACTTCCTGCTTTTGTTTACATAGCTCACGCTCAGCCTCGAGTGTTCCCCTTTAGCGCTTTTGAAATATCTTGTGGCGAGGTTCCTGGAGAAGTGGTTGACGAAGGAGATGTCGTTCGTGTTCGCGGTGAAAAGCACACTGGCATTTACTTTTCTGATCTTGAGTGGCTAAATGGCTGTGCAAGCTGGACCATTGACAGTGATTACTTTCCTGCTACCGATATAAGTACATTCGTAGGCACAACAACTTTGTCATCAAACTGTCTCGATGGTACTTTTTTCATTTATGAAAGTGGCTATTGGAATGCCGAAGGAGTGGTTTCTAGTGCTTCTGGTTATGGTACGAGCTTATTAGCAGGCGCAGACTGGAGAAGCAGTAGCAAAAGCATAAGTCTTGATGCAGCTTTGGCGATGATTGGAAAAGACTCAAGGGTTGTTAATGGTAATCCCTGCTATCCAGAGGCCCTGCCAGCACACGGCAAAGCCAGATTGATTTTTGGGCAAATCGTTTTTCCAGAAGAGTAGCTTTGTTCGAAAGTCGTTTTTGCAGTTTATTCCGAGGTAAATTCAGATTTTCCTTTGTGAGCCAAAACCTTTCCCCAACGGAGGCTAAGTGATGTTAACAAAACGTTTTCCAAACCTTAGACTATTAGCTTTCTTCGCCTTAATCTTTGCGCTAACAGGTTTTGTTTCAAGCGCTCGAGCTCAAAATGAAGCTCAAGTTAGCAGTTGGATGAACGTCGACATCATTGCAGATTTCCACGGTGCCAATGAAATTACTTATCTGGTGGCTGAACCTGAGGTTAAACGCTTAGATACCCTTGGTGGCGAAATCCTTTTCCGACTTACGCCAAGGAGTCACCCCAATTGTACTCAGGAGTTTTTGGTGGGTTGGAATTTTGAAAAAGATGTAAGGGTTTTGACCGAAGGCGAAACCTTTAATGTTCAGGTCTTTAATCACCCTGGCGGCATTCTTGATTGTTACTGGGAAGCTAAGGGTTGGGCCTATGATGGTGGTTACTTAATGATTGAGTTCCCTACGGGCTCGAGGCTCCCTTACAACGAGGCGTATAGGAAATACGGTGAAGGTGAAAGTCAATACCTTTTTACCTATGAAGCTCCGACAGGCTATGTTCATCCAAGTGATTCCAGATATCCAGCCAAAAAGGGTAGTGCCGTTGCTACTATGCTAGTAATTGATGCCCCCTATCGAGAAACTCTGGGTAGTATGAATGCTCAGCATGGCTTGTTTACCTTTACCATTAGTAAAGGTGGGGTTTTCACTTATCAGGTAAATTATCTCTATGACGCCTACGATGCCCGGCTACAAGCTCCCATTGACCCTCTAGGCTGGCAGTGGCAAGTTTATGAATCGGGCTGGTACGGAACTTGGACGCGGCGTGGAAACACTAATATCTTTGACGCGCAGTGGGGCGATGGGCAAATTACAGCCGAGCTCACGATTTCTAGTCAGGGCAACCAGGTCAGCATTGCTAGGCGTAACAGCAGTGACGGTAACGACTGTGACTACACAGGAACCCTTGCTCAAGATGGTGTGATAGTAACAGGAAGCTATCGCTGCACGCTCCAGCCTGAACCTTTAAACTGGTCAGGCTTTATACACAGATAAGAGTTTAATCCTAGGCAGCGGTTGGGCAGCTAGGATATAGGCAAAGCTAAACCTCGCCAACAGCTATCAAGGCAAACTAGGGCGACTTCCACTCAAATTGCTCACCATCTTGCCTTTAAGATTTGCGTATATTTGCTTACAAGGCTGTAAGCAAATAACGATAGTTTCAAAGGTTTCTAAGGCTTAAGCTAAGGTTGTAAAAATCTCTTTTTGACCAATTCAGGTAGCCGCATCCTATCCTTTGTGAGATGAGGCTACCCAGCAGGTCATTAAATAGGAGGTGAGACTATGCAAAATTACTTGGTCAGTGAGAAAGAATTCCTTTAGTACCTATACTAAGGAGGTTTAGGT
>JAHEBB010000144.1 GCA_024642575.1 Trueperaceae bacterium
ATGCCATCTAAACCCTCTGGCAAACTTTCCCCTGCTGGTGTTACCAGACCTGAAGCTGTTTCAGCAATGCGGTTATCCCAAAACATCGTGTGCCAGCCTTCAACACCGCGGTTAAACAGCTCAATAGCATTGCGCGCTACTCTGGTTCGCGCTGGGTCAGCTATGCGCTCAGAACCAAGCCCCTGCCCACCAACCCCAATAGAAAGGGCCAGAGCATCTGCTGTTTCAAGCGTAGGGTGATGACAACTCGCACATGAAACATCACGGTTACCACTTAAAAGGGGGTCAAAAAACAAAAAACGACCCAGTTCAATTTTAGCTTTGCTCTGATTTGGCAAGGATATGAGTGAAGTGACACCAGAGTTGCTTAGTTTGCTCCGTAGTTGACTATCAAGATCAGCACCATTGGCACTAACCTGAGTTAGAACGAGTAGATTCAGTAAGAGAAAAACAGGAATAAAAAGAAGCATCCACCGCAGTTTGGGACTTCGGTTATGTAACATCTTGTACCACCTTGATCTGTGTAAAGACGCCGAGAAGAGCCCTTTGCTCTTTTGCTTGCAACGTCACATGAGGGATGGTGAACTGATGATTGCCTGATATAAACACCTTCTTAGTAAATAAAAGGGCAGACTAGACCATAGTCAGCATAGGTCTTGCTCTGCTTAAAGGCAGCCTGAGAAGTCTTACACCGAGCGTCAGAAAATAGGGGACGAAGGACAATCATGCATTCAGTTTTTTAGCTGGTGACGCAGTGGTGACGCCAGCTTTTTCAAACTGGGCAGCGAGCCTAGCAAAATAACGCTCGAGTTAAAGGAGAAAGTTATGAATATCAATCGTCTCTACTCACCCCTAAGCTTGCTTTTAATGATGGCTTTAGTACACTGCTCATTTGGACTTGCGCAAACTGAGCAAATCATAAGCATAGCTGCCCTACCCGAGAATACAGAAGCCTTTATTGCCTTGCGCGATGAGTTTGCCAGTACGCCCGAAGGAGGGGCAGCCGTCTTTGTCATTGCATTAAATGTTTATGCTCAAGACCCCGATTTGGGCTTAGAAATGCTAACAATTGCCATAGACAGCGAGTGGTTGGTTGACAACATTAATGCGGGCTACAAGGGTAAAGCCCCTAGTAGTGCCGACATTCAGCGCTTTGAAGAAAGAATTAGAGCACGTCCTTATGTCGCGCATTCCTATATTTGGGGTACAAGCCCCGAAAATGCCTACGAAATTCCCGACGGCCCTTTGGCTATTGGTATTAGAATTCAAGACGGGGACGTAGAAAATGAAACGGCGCGTATTTTTGTTTTCTCCTCGGGTGCAGATAGCCCAAGACCTATCAGGCTTGACTTAGCGAGCAACGGTTACTGGAAAGCAAATAGCTGGAGTTCTTTACTTTCAGGCATTGTAGAGCCCAAAGCAAATAGCGAAGACGAACTATAGCTTTAGACCCTGCATTAAAAAAGCCCTCGCTAAAAAGCGAGGGCTTTTTCTTAGTTACCAGAACAGCTTTTTATGGCACGATACAAGCCGTTTTTGGGTTACCTGCAAAAGTGAGCAAAGCTCGAGCCTGCAAAGTTTCAAGATAATTACGGGTTGGCTGGTCTCCTGGCTCGAGGCAATTCCTATCAAGATTAAGAAAGGTCAGTTGACTCAGATTAAGTAAAGGTTCAATATTTGAAATGAGGTTGTTATCAAGCTGAAGTGCCTCGAGCTTAGCAAGGGTTCTAAGAGCGTCAATATCGCTTATTTCATTTTTATTCAGATAAAGTTCTTTAAGCTCAGGCAAAATGCCTATAACAGCAATATCTGTTAGTTCGTTTTCATCCAGATAAAGATACTCGAGCTTGTTTAAGGTTTTTAAAACCACAATATCGCTCAAATTATTGGCCCCGAGATCAAGATCGATAAGGTTACCTAGATTTTCCAAACCAGCAAGCTCGGTCACTTTGGTTTCATATAGATTAAGGGTTTCCAGCAAACTTAGACTAGCCAAAGGACGAAGGTCGCTTACCTGAGTTTTGTATAAGTCAAGATACTCGAGCTTAGTCAAACCTGCCAGAGCCGCTAGCGAACGAATATCTGTTTCGCCTAAGCCCAGAATCTGTAAGGCAGTTAAACTTGACACATCTGCAATATCATTTACGCGCGTATTGCTTAAGAGCAGCGTCGTAAGGTTTTTTAGACGTTTGAGATCACTAAGCGTTGTAACTTGAGTATTTTCCAAAAAAAGCTCTTTGAGTGCGGTCAAATTGCTTAGAGGGCTAAGGCTTTGTATATTGGTTAAGTTCAGATTGAGGCGCTCGAGCCCAGTTAGCTTTGTTAAATCACTAATATCCGTAAGAGGGTTTTTATAAAGACTGAGTTCTGTCAGGTTTTTGGCGTATTTTAAGCCTTTTATGCTTTGGATTGACTTTGAGGCAAGATCTAACTTACCCAAAGCTTCTAAATCTTTACAAGTGTAATCGGTTTTTTCGGTCGCTTCTTGCAAAACAACATGAAGTGCTGTATCTGGCACTTTAACACTGGCACAACTGTATTTTATGCGCAGTTCCGTTGTGCTTCCTGCCTCAACCGTGACACTTAACAGGTTTTGTCCCTCAGCCAAAAAGCTGGCACCCGTGTCTAAAACAGGGTAAACCTCTAGGTCGTATTTGCCTATAGCCAGATTCGTCAGAGTTTGGCTTTGGCTTAGACTCTGGCTGAAATCAGCTTTACTTAGCAAAAGTTCAGGAGCAACATCATCAGGTAAGCCTTCAATGATTAAGTTGAGATTTCCTGTTTGCGCTGACGGCAAACTATAAACAACTCTTATGATTGGGGCAAACCCATTAGCAAGGTCAATGGTTGTTGGTTTTACGCTTGCACTGTAGACATCTGTACCCAGACTTACATCCTCTGCTTGAATGCTATATTTTCCCCCAGCTAAACCTGTGAGTGTTTCAGAAGCTGAGAGTATTTTGCTAAAACCATTAATCCCTGTTACGCTTACTTTAGCTTCTACCGTTTCAGGTAATCCTTTAATATCAATGATTAAACTTGCCTCTAAAGGAGGTTCTGCCTGACACTCGAGCGTTACCGAAATACTCTTATCTCCACCATTACTTTTTAGCTCGAGGCTTGTGCTTAGATTTTGCGCTTCCAAACAGTTTGCTGTTAGAGCAATTTTTTCTAATGTCGCAGCAGCAAGGGTGCCACTGGTTTTGGCTAAAACTAGCCACTTGGCATCTGTACTTAGATTGTAGTCTAGTTCAGCGTTTCCCTGATTGGAAAAGCTAATTTCGGCGTTTGCAACTTGCCCGATAGTCGCCCTAAGTTCTATAAGCTCTGGCTCGAGCTCGGCCAGTTTTGCCTCTGGAATGGTTGCTTCAGGTATTTCTGCCGTTGGCGCTTTTGCACAAGCACTCAAGACAATAATAAAGATAAGTCCAAGAATTCTTAGCATTTCTTTTTCCTTTCTAAATTTGAAGGTCTGGGGTTTATGGCCCGACTTGAACGCGCCAGGTCTAGCATGGTGTTTGTACAGGCTTCAAAGCTTTCAAACTGTTGCTGTTTTCCTGTTTTTAAGTCATGCAATAGGACATGCCAGGCCTCACCACGCCACTCTGCCCGCACGATAAATCCGAGTAAAACAAGGGTTTGCTTAGGCATAAGGTAAGCCTAAAGTTCACTACGTCACCGCTGCGTCACCAGGGCAGATAAGCAAGGCGTGACGCAGTCTTTTTAGATGCTAAGCCGCAAAGAAAAAGGAGATGCTCAAAAAAGGCTGGTATCACTCCGACTGCTGATCAGATTAAGAATTCGACCAAGTAGTGTGTACCAAAGCAAATCTTTAGCATCAGCACTTGCATAAACAGTTTCATTTGAGCCCTTACCCAAAAAATCTAGACTGGCTTTAACTCTTATGCTACTGGCTTTAGGTTTTGCTGAGTTTAGCCAAAATTGTCTGTGCATAACTTCTTAATTCGGGCAGCTCGAGCCCCGCAAACTCAACTGGGTCATTGTTTAGATATTTGCGTATGAGTACACGCTGATCTTCGTAGCTAGCAGGATGTTGCCATATAAGCGCAAAACTAAGGTTCGGGTCATCCTTTAGCGTCTTATCTAAAAATACCGCCGCGTGAAAAAGTACCTCTAAGACCAGAGTATCTGAGCTTAGCTCGAGCGCATCTTTTAGAGCTTTTCTTAAACTTTGTTGAGCAAGTTTTGCTTGCTGGTTAGCCAGGTAAGCAGTTGCCACCAAAGCATGTGATTTTACGCTATGCCAGGCGTCATTTATTTCCCTATAAATGCCTAGCGCATGTTCATAATCCTTAATTGCTTCTTGATAGTGTTGCTGATCAAAGGCCATTTCCGCCAGATTCATATAGCTAAGAGCAACACCTTCTCTGTCGCCAAGCCGTTCGGAAATGCTTAAACCTCGCTGATAATACTGAACCGCTTGCCCATAATTTTCTAGCACATGGTGAACGGTTGCCAAGTTGTTAGAAGCGATGCTGGTGTCAAACTGAGCATCAAGGGTTTCAAAGATTCCTAAGCCTTCCTGGTAATAATCAAGCGCTTGGTCGTAGTGCCCAAAATCAGCGCTTATATCGCCAAGTCGCGTCATGGTTTTGGCAAGCAGACGGGGTATTTGCAACTTATAAGCCAAATCAAGAGCCGCTTCATAGTACTCCTGCGCCTCTTGCCATTGCCCTAAACGCGAACAAATATTGCCCAGATTGCCAAGCCAAACTACGTGCTGGTGATCCTTGTGATGAACCGAAGGTGCTTTAAGCAGTTCAAGATAGCTTGCTTTGGCATTAGGGTAGTCAGCCTCCTTATAGCTCATGTCAATCTTTATAAGCAAACAGAGAAGATAATCAGGGCTTTCTGGCTTTGTCTTAAAATAATCACTTAGGCTAGAAAGATGTGTGTTGACAAGCTCATCCTTAGCAAGCCGCTGGGCAAAAAACAGCCAATAGCAACGCAGATGCATCACCAAGGCCTTTTCATCTTGTCTAATGTCTTTAGCTTCTAATTGATTTACGCAATTAGCAAAAGTTTCAAAACCATCCTCTAAGTAAGTTTTGCTAAGGTAAAAGGCATACAGAACATCGGCAAGGGTTTCAAGGCTCGAGCGTGATAGGGTCTCGGCAGCGTAGCTTAGAGCCGCTATTGCATCAGCTAAACGGCTTTCAATAAAGCTCAAACTTTCTTCTTGCTGCCGCGTATAAATAAGCTCTTTATGCGACTCGAGCAGCTTTGCATAATGCTCGCACATGCGCCGTTTCATAACTATACAAAGCTCGGCGTCTTGCGCAAGCTTCTGACCGACAAAACTCCTGAGTAAGGGATGCATTTCAAAGCTAGTCATCGTATGACGGTTGAGCAAGGCTCGCTGTTCCAGTAACAGCAGAGAGCTTAAGCTGCATTGACTTAACGCTCGAGCGTCCTCTTGAGCAAAACTTGCGGTAAATAAAGAGAGAGCCATAAGCGTTGCTTGCGCAGCCTGATCCAGGCGCTTCCAACTGGCTTCAAGTAAGCGCTCTATGTTTTTGTGGCGCTCAGGCACATCTTGCCATTCCCCTGTCAAAAACCCAAGGTCACGCTCAATTTCTGCTTTTATCTCCCTAGGGCTTAAAAGGCTAATCCAACTGGCAGCTAATTCTAAGGCCAGAGGCATACCGCCAACCAAGTGGCAAATATCAGCAATGGTTTGCTGCTCAGCTTGAAAATCAAGCTCAGGTTTTAGGCGCTTTGCTGATTGGGTAAATAGCTGCACACTTGCGATTTTTGCTAATGCAGAAGCTTGCCCCTTGGGTAAATCTAGACCAGAAATTTTTAGGATATGCTCAGCGCGTAAATTGAGCGGTTCGCGGCTACTAAGTAAAAGTTTAAGCTGGCTCGAACTCTCAAGTAACTGCTTAAGCCAAAGACCAGCCGCCAGTACCTGTTCAACATTATCAAGCACCAGCAAAACATGTTTATGGCGCAAAAAGTCAAGCAGTTGTTTCGCTAGTTTTGCCTGCTCATAAACTTTGAAACCAAGACTATCGGCAATCGCAGCCACGACACCACTAGAACTACTGATACTAGCCAGAGGCACAAAAAATACGCCATCCTTAAATTGCTTTAGCTGTTGACGAGCTGCCTCAAGTGAAAGGCGCGTTTTTCCCATACCGCCCATACCCAAAAGGCTAATAAGGCGGCAATGATCGTCTAGTAGCAGCTCAGAAATCTTTTTAAGCTCAGCCTCACGCCCAACAAAAGGAGTAAGCTGCAACGGTAACTGGGGCGTTTGAAGTTCAAGCTGTTCACCTTTACGAATACGTTCAACCAGCTCGAGCGTTTCACGACTTGGTTCTAGGGCCAGCTCATCTTTTAGCAGCTTACAAAACCTGGCAAAACAATCTAAGGCAGCATGCATTTCACCCTTAAGAGAATAACTATACATAAGGGTCTGAACTAGACTCTCAGAAAAGGGTGAGGCTTCCAAGGCATCTTTAAGTAGCAAAGTAGCTTTATGGTAAGAAGCTTGCTCATTTAAGTCTCTGGCAACCTTTAGAACCGCAGCCAGGTACTGCTCAAGAAATTCAGAACGCTTTAGCTCGAGCCAAGCTTCAAAGCCAGGGCTCTCCAAGCTACTTAGGCCTTTTAAAAATTCCCCATGATAATACTCAAGTGCTTTACTGTACTGATGTGCCTTTAAAGCCTCCTGAAAAAACTGCAAATCTGTCTTAACTAGCCAGCGAAAACTATCGTCATTTAGCTCGAGCTTATTTGCCCAACCATACTTTTTAGCTCGGTATGCTATTTGCCTTAAGCGATGTCGCGCGGTTTTTTCATCAATATCTGGGTAATAAAGAAGCAGCAATTCATCACGACTTACCCAATCATTGCGAAAAGCCAAGTAGGCAAGTAAAGACACAGGTTTATTAAGTGGTAAGGGTATGTCTTGATCGTTAAGAACAATACGTGGAACCCCAAAAAGCTGTAGCTCGAGCACAACTTTTTAAGTATAACGGTTAAGCCAATTAAAAAAAGACGCAAATCTTCTTTTAGCCGTGTAGGGATTTCTTTAACAGAAAAAGACATCTTAGCTAATGATCTTCTAGCATTTATATTTGAACACTCAACTATTGCAAAAATTATTTCAATAAGCCTGAAACTCTCTACCATAGATTCCAGCCTTCGCTGGAATGACAAACGAAGACGCATTAAGAATTATATCTTCGATACCAAAGGATAAATCTTGGATATTACGAATGTCCAAAGAAAAACTGTCCGAAAATAGACCACAGCATGTCGGGCTTATCCCTACAAAACCCTTAATTCTGACGTGTCAAACTTGGCTAAAGGATATTTTATGGCGAAAAAGGAAAAGAAACCCGCAGACAAAAAAGCTCGAGCCGAGGCAACGCCTCAAGAAGAAAACGCTGTCAGCAAAAAAGATTGGCTGTCTAAAAAGATTTACAACAAAGAACTTGAAAAACTGCAAATTGAACTGGTCAAACTTCAAGCCTGGATTCAGCACAAAGGCTTAAAGGTTGTAGTCATTTTTGAAGGGCGTGACGCCGCAGGTAAAGGCGGAACCATTAAGCGCATTACGGAGAGCCTAAATCCTCGGAATTGTCGGGTGGTGGCCCTAGGAAAACCAACGGAGCGTGAAAAAACGCAGTGGTATTTTCAGCGCTATATCGAGCATTTGCCCGCCGCTGGTGAAATGGTCATTCTTGACCGAAGCTGGTACAACCGCGCTGGTGTAGAAAAAGTCATGGGGTTTTGCACAGATGAGGAATACCTCGAGTTTATGCAGTCTTGCCCCAAGTTTGAGCAAATGATTATTCGCAGTGGCATCTTACTTATCAAATACTGGTTTTCGGTCAGTCCTGACGAGCAGGAGCGCCGTTTTCAAGACCGTTTCAAGAAAATCACCAAACACTGGAAACTCAGCCCCATGGATATTGAGAGTCGGCAGCGCTGGGTTGAGTATTCTAAAGCCAAAGACGAAATGTTTGCTTACACCGACATCAAACAGGCTCCCTGGTATGTGGTTAATGCTGATGATAAGCGCAGGGCAAGGCTTAACTGTATCCATCATTTACTCAGCATGATTCCTTATGAAGATGTGATTCCCAAAGTACGGGAATTGCCGCCTAGACAATCAGCTGGTAGTTATGTGCGCCCCCCAATTTATGAGCAAACCTTTGTGCCTGATGTTTATTAGCTAGGTGTCTCCTAAAAAGGTTACACCTTTGTCTTGAAAACTATAGATTGCTTTGGCAATTATCGTGACATTTGCGTGACTATTATCCGCTAGTTTAGCCCTATGAAAAACCTAATCTATATAGTTGTTTTGCTTTATGCCTTTACTTTTTCCCAAAATCGAGTTGCGCCAGAGTTCAGTGCGTCAGGTCAGTGGTTTAATAGCGAAGCGATCAGTTTAGACAGTCTTAAAGGCAAAGTGGTTATGATTGAAATTTGGACTTTTGGCTGTTACAATTGTTACCGCAGTATTCCTACCTTGCGTGATTTTTATAGCACATACAAAAGCCAGGGTTTTGAAATCATTGGGGTGCATAGCCCTGAATTTGACTATGAAAAAGATGCTAAAAATGTTCAGGAAGCACTTACTAAACATCAAGTAAGCTGGCCTGTATTCCAAGATAATGAGTTTATAACCTGGCGAGCTTATGGAAACCGTGTCTGGCCAAGCTTTTATTTGATTGATAAAAACGGCGTGATTCGTTATACGCATCAAGGTGAAATTTCAGAAACATTTCCCAGAGGCATTGTAGCACTCGAGCAAAAAATCCAGGACTTATTGGCTGAAACTCAGTGATATTAGCCTTCTTAACATCCTTATTACTTTTACAAACTCAGCAGGTATCGCCGGTTGTCTATCTTGAAGCAGCTAAAACCGCTAAGGTGAGCCTAACCATAGAGGTTGAGTCAGTCCTTTTGGTTAATCATGTAAATCCAGTCCTAGTAACATTGCACAGCGCTTTTGGAGACATTAGTCAAGAGCTGAAGGGCTTGCCTTGGAAACAAAAGCCTGAGTTATATTGGGATAGGCTCGAGCCTATTACGTGGCAGTTGACTATTCCTAGCGAAACCAAGCCAGGTATTTATCCTTTTATCATAAGTGCAGAGCTGGCACTTTGTAATTATGACATCGGGATTTGTTATTTAGAACCTATAGAACTCAAAGGAGATTTTGACGTTTCAAAGCACCAAGAAAATGAGTCTTTAAGGTTGCAGCTTAAATCACCTAAATTTTAGATATGGGCTATATTTTTACACCAGCCAAGCTTTACACAACAGGGTAGATCAGCCCTAAGTCAGTTGGATCTATGGTCATATCCGCTATGATTGGACCATGCCTGAAACTCTAGTATTCACCCCTGATAAAGACTTTTTACAAAAACATCTTGCCGCCCTGGTCAAGATTGATTCACGTAATCCGTCGCTGGTCAAAAGCGCTCCTGGCGAGCTCGAGCTTGGAACGTATCTAAAAACATGTCTTGAAGATTTAGGGCTCGAGGTTGATTTTCACCTTTTAGAACCTAGCCGTGTCAATGTAGTTGGCAGACTTAAAGGCAATGGAGGCGGCAAAACCCTTATGCTCAACGGTCATATGGATACCGTGGGCATTGAGGGTATGAAAGAGCCGTTTTCTGGTCAGATTATAGAAAACAAGCTGTATGGGCGTGGTTCTCAGGACATGAAGGGAAGCCTTGCCGCTATGCTGGCAAGTGTTAAAGCGCTGAAAGATGCCAATATCCAGCTCAAAGGTGATCTGCTTTTAACCTTTGTCGCCGATGAGGAGGCACTAAGTATTGGAACTGAGCAAATTGCTAAAACGTACAAAGCCGATGCCGCCATCATCACCGAACCTACCGACATGAAACTTTGCATAGCACATAGAGGTTTTATCTGGTTTGAGGTTGAGACCTTGGGACGGGCAGCGCACGGCAGCCGCTACAACGAAGGTATTGATGCCAATATGCATATGGGCTTATTTCTGGCAGAGCTTTACAAATTAGGCCAGGACTTATTGACACGTCCAGCGCATTCTTTGGCAGGGCCGCCTTCTTTGCATGTTTCCCTGATGCAAGGAGGAACAGAAAAAAGTACCTACGCGGCTCATAGCAAAGTTTTAATTGAGCGCCGCACTATCCCAGGAGAGAGCCTTGAGCAAGCCCAAACTGAAATTCAGATGATTTTAGATGACTTATCAAAAACTTTCCCTAACTTTAGGGCCCGTTTAAAAGCTGACTTTGAGCGTTTTCCCTTTGAACTTAGTGAAAACGCAAGCATCATTCAGGTCTTGCAAAAGGCTGCACAAAACGGCTTGGGGCATGGGCTCGAGCTTATGGGCGCTAGTTTCTGGACTGATGCCGCACTACTTGCTGAAGTAGGCATCGAAACGGTCCTTGTCGGCCCTCTTGGGCAGGGCTTACACTCAGCAGAAGAATGGGTGGATTTAGACTCGCTTTATGAATTAAGCCAGCTCTTAACTTTAGCAGCAATTGATTTTTGTGAACTTGCAAGCTAAAACTCGGTAAGGCTAGGCACAGCTTGAATATCTTTAGAGTGCTAGCTTAAGCTTGGTGAAAAAGTCAAAACGCAAAGCCAAACAAGCCAAACGCCGCGCCGAAAAACGTGCCGAAACACAAAGCGAAGTAACTATTAAAGATTTGCTTTTAAATCGTATTGGTATAGAGCGTAGCAACCGTCACTGGCTCGAGTCAGAGCGTCGCCGTGAAGAAGAGGAAGCAGCGTGGCGAAAAGAGGAGCGTAGAAAAGCTCGGGGAGAAGCTTAGGCTCGAGCCCCAAATAGAATTAAATGTTTAAAAACCCACTAAAGTGTAGAAAATTTCACAGCGAAAAGTACACTTATCACTGTCTTTGTGGCATTCTTTATACTACAATGAGAATAGCTAAGTGAATTACAATTTCATATTTTTAAGGTATAACCTCATACAAGGTTTAAGTATTTCTATAATTTATTTAGGAGCATATAGTGTTTTTAGCAAATCTAAAGCAAACAATTTCTAGACAACTTCATCTTATTGCTTTTGAAATTCTTTTTCTCTCTACAACTGGCTTGCTTATTTTCAATGCCGGTATGGGTCAAGAAAAAAGCAATTTTTTGTTACTTAGTGTGCTCTATCTTTTAACTTTATTTATTTTTAGTTCTGAGCTTATAAAAAAAGCTTATGCCAATAGTCATCTGCTGAGCCAAAAATTGACCAAAGATGACAATTAAGTATCAATACCTAAACAAATACTAATCTACAAACAAAAAGCTTTCCATCAAAATGATGGAAAGCTAAAAAGCTCGAAATTGGAAAACTTACTTTAACCTGAGTTCGGAGTTTCGTTGGCGTTAGGGACACACTTTCTCAAATTTTCCCTTCCGAAAGCTCTTTAATTTTGGCAATAACAGGGGGTTTGGCTTAAAATCGACGCTTTTATGCTGGAATGAGGATTAGTGCTAATCTCTATTATGCGTCAGGGACACTATTTCTGCTTTTTAATAACTCCGAACTCAGGTTACATATCATAAATAGCTATAACGAAGAAGGCTTAGCAGGACTCAAAGATAAACGACCTGGTCATTCAGGACGGCCTAGCTTATTGACGGATAGGGAAATGCTTTTATTGGCGCAGAATGT
>JAHEBB010000605.1 GCA_024642575.1 Trueperaceae bacterium
TCTGCCGATAAGAGTGCTGATTGCAACATAGCTTCAATCATGACCTCTCTAGCATCCTGAGGCTCAGCTAAATTGGCATTCTCGTCCATCAGCTTGGTCAAAAGTTGCTGATCCAGAGAGCCCCAATTCACACCTATGCGCACAGGCTTATCGAACGCTTTAGCAACCGAAATCATAGTTAAGAAATTAGTGTCATGATATTTACCTGCACCGACATTACCTGGATTAATGCGGTATTTTGCAAGCACTTCTGCCGTTTTCGGAAATTCTTTTAATAAAATGTGCCCATTAAAATGAAAGTCCCCAACCAAGGGAACTGCGTAACCCATATCATTAGTCCGCTCTTGAATTTCTGGAACTGCTTTGGCAGCTTCCTTGTTATTTACAGTTATGCGCACAATTTCAGAGCCAGCCTTTGCTAGCTGCGCAACTTGCACCGCAGTAGCTTTGGCATCTGCCGTATCGGTATTGGTCATAGACTGCACAACCACCGGGTGACCACTCCCCATGGGCACATTGCCAATCCAACTGGTCACTGTTTTACGTCGAGAAATATCTGTCATGCTTCCAGTCTAATCCAATGGTAGCAAGTTACTGTGGTTTAGGATAAATAGCGACATTCTGTCTATAGATTTATTGACCTGAATCTAGTAAAAATAAAAGCTGAGCATACTAAGAACTCAGCTTTTATTTTAGATCATTATTTTTAACTTTTACATTTTTATAAGTGCAAAGGGATAAAGCCAATCCTTTTAGCTCTTAGCTGTAGTAGGTTCTATCTTGTACCAATGCCGCTAAGACCTCACCACGTAACAGACCCATGTAAATACCTTCTATCGTCACATTCTTAAACGGCACTTCAACCGTTGGGTAGAGGGGATTATGGGGTCTTAAAATATAACCTTCTGAGGTTTTATCCAAATATTTTAGCGTAACTTCACTTTCTTCTACACGTACCGCACAAATCTGACCGCTGCGCTCAATTTGTTTGCGTTTGTCAAACAAAACAACATCACCATCTTGAATAAGGTCAGCCATTGAGTCACCGCGAACTCTTAAAGCAAAATGGTCTTCATGAAAACCACTTAGCGGTAAATAGCTATCCGCTTCTAAAATGGCTTCACTTAGAGGTCCAGCAGGAATATTACCCAAAACAGGTATGCCCGTTAGCTCTGCCGGAAACTCTAAAAGGGGCGAGCGACCTCTACCTTTACTCTCAAAGACTACATAGCCCTTTTTGGATAATGCCTCGAGATGCTGCTTTAAAGACACATAGTGCATGCCCATGTCGCGAGCAAATGCCGAGAGGTCAGGCAGTATGCCTGTACGACGCTTATGATCGCGCAACTTATTAAAGACCCGTTCTTGCATGGTTGATAGTGGTTTCATATGGTTCACCCTTGCCTTAATTATTAAGGTAAACTATACTATTGTCAAGGGCTTTGAAAAGATTAACATGAATAGGCGCAAAAAGGCCAAAGCTTTCATCCAGATTCATTTTCAACCCACTAAAGTATATAGACAGTTAGGAGACACACGTGCTATAGTTTTTGTAGTAAGAGGTTGGCTGGTTACTTTAAAAACCTTTCCCTAACAACATAGGTGCTTGAAAAGAGATTAAGAGGTAAGCATGTTACATACATTCGAAAATTTAGTGACTCCAACGGATTGTAATGCACCAGATATTGTGCCAACCGCCCTTGCACTGCCCACAAGAACCCTAGATCCTAATAATGTTCTTTATGAAGCAGGGCGAGAAGCCGTATCCCTTTACATCGTGAATTACGGTGTTTTAAAGGCAGTTGTACCTACATCACTTGGTCGTGACCGCATTGCAGATTTATATGGCCCTGGAGATGTTTTAGGTCTGGCCGCGCTTGATGGTGGCAATCACGCTGAAACAGTTATTGCTGTTCATGATGCTTGTTTGACCCCTATTGATCCGCAACAAGCCATGACAGATCGCAAACTCCGTGATTACATCATGCAAAGTATGGCAAGACAGCTGCGCCGTAGCCGTGAGATGATCGACGAAGGTGAAATGCCTGTTGGCGCCAGAGTTACCAAAGCTTTCTTACGTCTGGCAGGTCGTTTTGGTCAACCTGCCGATGACAAAGAGGGCATCAAGCTTCCATTAGCTTTAACCCATGAAGATCTAGCCGACCTTACTGGAAGCTCTCGCGTAACCATTACTCGCATTTTGGGTGAACTTCGTAACGATGGTGCACTTTCTGGTACCAGAGGTGTCTACGTAGCTGATATCAAAGGCTTAGAAAAAGCTACTGATAACTACGTAATGCAAGTTTTATAAGTCAGATTGACTTTTGAAAAAGCAGCGCCATGGCGCTGCTTTTTCTTTTGGCTCGAGCCTTACCAACTAGCGTATTTGAGTTCTAACCCTGAAGCCCTTCGTAGAACAAATGGCATTACTCAAGCCAAAATCCTCCTATACTTGAATTATGTTGACTTTTACTGATATTGCCAAAGAACGTATCTTAAAATTTCTGGATTTACAACGCGACCAAGGCGTAAGCGCCTTGCGCATTGCGGGCAATCTAACAGAACAAAAACTTTGGCTGGTAAAACCCGAAGATAAGCAAGCTAATGATCTTATTTTAAATGAGGCTGGTTTTGAGGTTTATCTTGACCCGCTGAGTGGACAAAACCTTGAGGGTGCCATAGTAGATTTTATCGATGATGTCATGAAAAGCGGTTTTCGCATTTATAAAGCTAGTCCTAGTTGGGATGACCCGCTGGCGCAAAAAATTCAAGACCTGCTTGACCAACAGGTGAATCCTGGGGTTGCCAGTCACGGTGGAAGTATTAGTTTAGAAAAAGTAACTGCGGACACGGCATTTTTGCGCATGGGTGGGGGCTGTCAAGGTTGTTCCTCAGCACAACTTACTTTGAGGCAGGGCGTTGAGCAAATGATTAAGGCAGCTATCCCTGAAATCAAAAGAATTGTTGATGTTACCGATCACGCATCAGGGGAAAACCCTTATTATAATGAAGCAAATCAGGACTCACCTTTAGCCCAGTAAAAAGTATTTTTCTTATCTCCTAGAGCTAAGCTTCTGTGAGCGTTGCACCTCGAGCCTTACCAAAATCACCTAAAGTTA
>JAHEBB010000606.1 GCA_024642575.1 Trueperaceae bacterium
CCTAAAGGCAAAAGTGCCAAAAACTTGATTGATGCCATGAATACGAATCTTGCTGATGATAATGAAAATACTAAAAATGTAATGACATCATTACATAATGATGTCATTACACAAAGACATACTGATGTAGTGACATCAGTACAAAAAGAAGTTAGAAAAGAGGTAAAAAGGTTGAGAGTTCAGAGGCAAATTACCATCGATCCAGAAGTCCTGGCCAAAGCAGAAGCTTATGTGTTTGAGCAAAAACAAGGTGGGGAACGCAGTATGTCTTTTAGCAAACTTGTTGAAGAAGCGATCAAAAAAGAGCTCGACCGCATCAAAAAGCTATCCTAAACTATTGCTTCTTCAACTCCCTGCCAAATATATCAATCTTATATACATTATTTCATGGCTTACAACGTTATTGCTAAAGCAAGCCTGCGAGCGTTTTGGCAAAACCATGCCGATAGTCAAGAGGCCTTATTGGCCTGGTACAAAATAATGAGTAAAGCCAGCTATAATCATTTCCCAGATTTAAAAGAAAGCTTCCCTAGTGCCGACCTGATCCAACCTGATTACATCGTGTTTAATATCAAAGGCAACCATTACCGCCTCATAACACCTATTAGCTTTAGCTATAAAACCATCTGGATAAAACACATCTTCACCCATGCCCAGTATGACCGCTGGACAGTCCCCAGGAGCTAATGATGGCTATTAATCAAGTATTAGACTTGTGGCAACAGCTAGATGCGATTGCTAAGCCTTATCTAAGTCCCATAGAAACAGAAGAGCAGTATCAAGAAACCCTAAGCTTTTTTGAAGAACTCTGGGATAAAGTTGGCGATAATCCAAACTCGCCCTATGGCAGCCTGCTAAAACTTCTAAGCGATAAACTTCATGCTTACGAACTGGTCCAACACAATCTGCCCGAGGCAAGCCCGCAGCAAGTCCTTAAGTTCCTGATGGAAGAATATCAACTTAGCCAAAAAGAGTTAGAAGCAGCCACAGGTATCTATCAAAGTAACCTTAGCCAAATCCTAAGGGGAAAAAGGAACTTAAGCACGCAGCAAGTAAAACTACTTGCTACTTACTTTAAAGTAAGCCCCGAAGCTCTTCTCTAAAACTATAAAACCTAAAGAACTCGAGTGCAAAAGGAGGGCTCGAGCTTTGTCATCTTAAAGTATTAAGCTATAGTTATATAACCATATAATAATCCATGATCATCACGATCGCCAATCATAAAGGCGGAGTAGGGAAGACTACCTCAGTCTTAACCATGGCGCATCTTATGCACTTAGCAGGGGTTAGTGTCAATGTGGTTGATCTGGACGCCCCAAGTACTGAAAGACTTGCTGGAGCAGCAGCTTCTTTTAGAAGGGCTAAGTTCATAGGTATCCCTGCCTATACCCTCCAGAATCTTCCTAAAGGTGTTAAAGGACATGTTCTCATCGATGGACCACCCGATATGGCAGACCCTGGTCTTAAAAAGGCTCTCAAGGCTTCTCAGCTGGTTTTAATTCCTACAACTCTGAGCTTTGATGACCTTGAAGTCTCTAAAGCGTTCTATCAGGGTATTGAAGCAAAAAGAAAACTGCTGCTGTTTACTCAGGTTCATCATTTTCAACAACGGCAGCTAGATAAGAAACGCCTTGCCTTAAGAGCAGAAGGCTTTAACCTTAGTGATACGGTGATTCCCAGACTCGAGCTATTCCCCAAAGCCTCAGAACTAAAGACAACGGTTGCTGGTATAACGACCAAGCAAGGCAGAAAAGCCACTGAACCTTATGCTCAGCTGGTTAAGGAACTCTTCTCATGAATGACTTTGAAGAACTCACCAGTTTAACAGCACTTCTGGATGATGACAGTGAAGCTAAACCCGAAAGGTCTAAAGCCAGGCTAAAGCAAGCTAAGTCAGAGAAAGCTAAAGCACAGCCATCAGCTTCCAAAGCAAAACCGTCCATAGTACAAGCTAAACAAGCTAAGGCAAAGCCTAGAAAAAGAAAGCGTTATACCAGTACGCCTATTCCTAATCAGATTAAAGCAGAGCCAGCAGGGGAGAGTGCCAAGGTGATGACCTCAATTATCATTTCAGAAGACCTAAGAGACTGGTTAAAGCTTCGGTCTTTAAGTACCAGACTTAGCATGTCTCAGCAGATAGAAATTCTGCTAAGAAAAGAGATGAAACGTTTGGCTAAAGACTGAATAGGTTTAAATCTTCCCCATGACTAAGTTTGTTTTCCAGCAAGACTTAAGACCGCCAAACCCTCACCCCTAAAACATCAAAATCTTTATCAAAAGTCCAAACCTCTAGCTTTAGTACCTGTGCCAACACAGCAAGGCTGGCATCAAAGAGACTTATTTTCTGATCGCTAAATCGTTTGACTAGGGCTAGAGCCTCCAAATAATCATCGGTACTCGGGTTAATCAAGTCACTGCCTGTGCAAAGGGCGTCCATATAGCGACTAACAAAAGAACTTTGTTCGCGCCTTAAAAGTAAACTTTGAGTTTCTAAGAGTGCGCTCGAGCTAATCAAGAGCTTGTGGTTTTGCTTTTTGAGTAAGCTTAGGTCTTCTTTTGCCCTTTCATGCAGGGCGTCACGCTTCATTGCCAGGGCATAAAGAGGCCCGGTATCTGCCAGAATCATAAATACTGATTGTGGTTTAGACTCACGTCAGTTTCAACTTCTGTATCAGATACAGGTAAGTCTAGTTCTGCTGTCGCTTGTTTATAGCCACGCATTATAAAGGCTTGCTTATCCAGAAACTCCTCTACAGCCACCTGAACAAGGCTAGCTAAGCTGGGGGGCGTTGGCTGAGCTTTTAAATAGCTTTCAAGCTTAGTTTCTAAGTCATCTGAAAAGGTAATAGAAGCTCGTTTCATAGTTTAGTATACACCACTAGGTGTAAGTGGTGTAAAGTATTTTTATGTTCCTGTATCAAAATTCATTCAGTATTCTATAAATACTAATTATCTCAAAACCAGCAAAGCTAAAGAGGGTATACTCAAACAAGAAAGCCGCGCTTGATTTGATGAACTTAAAATTGCATGTTGTCTTGAGTGATATTAGTGGTCAAACGGGTATGGCTATCATACGTGCGATAGTTGCTGGCGAATATAGGCCTGAAATCTTAGCCAG
>JAHEBB010000607.1 GCA_024642575.1 Trueperaceae bacterium
TATCTGTACGGCTAAAGGGTTAAGACCCAGTTGGCTGGCTAAATCCTTAGAAAATCAGTCAGCTTAGGCGGGTTGAGTCCATAAGCTGTCGGTAGCACAGAAAAGCAACTGATCTTTGTTTACAAACGCAAACATGCTAGTATTATTTAATAATACAGGAGCTGAAGTATGCAAATAGAAGTCAAAAAATGGGGTAACAGTTTAGCCTTGAGAATTCCTAAAGACTTAGCGGTGAGTTTAGATATAAAGGAAGGTCAAGCCCTTGAGCTCGAGCTAATTGACAGTGCTTTGGTTATTAAGACGAAGCGTAAGCGCTCAAAGCTAAGTTTAGAGGACATGCTAAAAGGTTTAGGGCCAATGGAAGAACTGGACTGGGGTAAAGCGGTTGGGGATGAAGCGTGGTAGTACCTGAGCGGGGGCAGATTATTAAAGTTAATTTCAACCCTCAATTAGGTTCTGAGCAAGCAGGTTACCGACCTGCCTTAGTTTTATCTCACACGGCTTATAACCAGATGACAGGCATGTTACTGGCTTGTCCCATTACTTCAAGACTTAGAGGTTACCCTACTGAGCTTGTATTACCTGAAGGTTTAGAAACGCATGGGGCTATTCTTAGTACCCAAATTAAAGCGCTAGACTGGCGGGTAAGACCATTTACAGTAGTAGAGAAGCTTGATAATGCCATCCTCGAGCAGGTGTTGGATCGGCTTATTGCTGTGATGGCTTAGGGCTTAAGCTATTCCCTACTCTCATGCTTAAATTGAGGTACCACCATGCTTGCGACTCAGGGAAATAGAAACAAATCTATGAAGTCGTTTCGGCAATGTTTCTTGAAACTGCAAAAGGTTATAAGTGATAATACTTTCCCCTGCATCGGCAGCTAATTCTAGAATGAGCTAAGGCAGTAAACTATTTTTTAAAGCCAATTAATTGGGAAAGTGTGTATTCGATAAGTTGAGATGAACTTACCTTACGCTCTTTGCAATAAGCTTCTAAAGCTTCTACAAAATCTGGGTCAAGGGTATAGTTTTTTCTTACTCGCCTCTTTTTAAGTTGACTTAAATCAGCAGGCAAAACCACTACCGTTTCTGACTGATTCTTTGAATTGACCCAGCGCTTTGCAGTGGAGGCCGTCACCATTTTCTGAGTTTTTGAAGTACGGCTAGGTTTGGTTTTAAGGGGATTTGGCTCAGTTGTTTGCGCCTTTTCTTCTCTAATCGTTTTCATGATGTTTGCAAAGTCTTTAGCCATGAATGCTCTCCTCTATTTCTCTACCAACCATCTGATAATCGTGACCACCGAGCTTCTTTTTAGAATCTTTAATGTTGTCAATCGCTACACCATAAAAAGCGGCATCTGTAAAACCTACTGTGCGGCGTATAAAAGCTTTAAAAACGGGTATTTTCTGCGCGATAAGGCTTGCTTGCATCGACCTCGCATCTTCATTGGGGTGGGGGGGCGCCATAGTTATAAGGGCTTTGTAGTGAATATTGGCATTCATTTCTCTAAGATCATTAGCTGTATCTATCATGGGTTCTAGGCTTACTACATCTGGGCTGGTAGGTAAAATAAGCAAGTCACAGCCTTCAGAGAGTTCTTTCATATCATCACTTGCAGGCCTGGCAGGTGTATCGATAACAATAATCTCATTTTTTGCTACATGCCTGGTGGCTTGCTTCTCCCCTATTACTGTAAAGTTAAACTTGAACTTCTCAGTCGCACGTTCTTTTGCCTCAGCACTTAGCCCTTCACGCTGCTTTATATTTTCTAAAAAAGTTTTGTTTTTCTCGAACCACCTTAATGACGAACGGTTTGGATCACCGTCAACCAGAAGTGTTTTGTAATGCGAGGCAAAATAATTAGCTAGGTGCAAAGCAGTAGTACTCTTGCCTACCCCACCTTTATAGGAAGTTACAGTTATGACATACATGCAAGCAGTTTATCATTACCAGCACATGATTTGCACGTGCGTTTAAAGCGTAGTTAAAATACGTATTAACTATACGTATATATTATACGTGACAAAGTTCATGACCTTAAAAGCTATAAGGCATCATCCCTATTAGGAATTTAAATAGGCCACAGGTTAGTTAACGCCAAAGATTAAAGGCTGTGCGATAACACACGTATTTTTAACACGTATATTGCAAACGTTGATTTATACGTATTTTATATACGCATATCTTATGCGCGATAAACCATAGAAACCATTCTGTTCAATAAGGAAATTAGGGGTAAAGGTAACTCCAGAAGCTAAAACAGCTCCTCGTAGGTTATAAACTTTAGATCAACAAAAAGACTCTGCTTGTCTCTTGAATCCAAGTATATCAGGAGGCAAAATTGTTATACCTCAAAACACCTAACAAAACAAAAGGGCGAAGCCTATGACCCAAGAGAACTTCATAGGCCGCAACAGTGAAGCCAGAGCAATCTTAAGCAATACCGAACAGGGAAGAGCCAGTCTGCTGATTGGCGAAGCAGGCATGGGTAAGTCAGCCCTTTTAGAGTTCTTGCAGCCACTCCTTGAACAAGAAGGCATCTTGATCTTTAGTGAAAGGGTAGGTCCAGGCTTTGGCAGCTTTTTAAAAGACATCTTTGAAGGCTTATGGCAAGCAGGTCAAATTGAAGGTCAAAGAAAGGATGCCAGCACAGATTATAAAACCTGGTCAAAAGCGTTTAAAACCAATGATGAAAAAGCTGCAGCTCTCATTACTTTGTGTGAAAAAGAGAAAGTCGTGCTGGTTATAGATGATGCCAGTGGTATAAGCCCAGGTTCAAGACCCTGGTTGGTTAAGTTTGTTGAAGTCTGTACTGTGATTGCAGGCATAGAACCCAGTGCCTTAAAAAAGAATGGCAGCAAACGCTTCTGGAAACACTTTGATGAAGTAAGACTTGGACCCTTAAGCAAAGGGGAGAGTTTAGCGCTGATTGAGCTACTGGTTACCAAGTACAAGGTGAATGCTGATGACAGTGAGATCTATAAAAGAGCCGTGCTTGATTTAGCACAGGGAAGCCCTTTTGAACTAACCAGGCTGGTTAAATACCACAGTTCAGTAAGTCTGGTTAAATCACGGGAAATTATGTCTGGGTCTGAAATCTTTGTTGAACGCGATGTCA
>JAHEBB010000145.1:0-8320 GCA_024642575.1 Trueperaceae bacterium
TAGTAATAAATAAGCTTATAGCGGTGGGTTCTGATGCCATAGTGCGCATAAACATTGTGATGGGCTTTGTGCATCCAGTAGCGGTAATACATGCTTTCGCGCCAGTCATTAGGGGTTTGCTCATGCAGTAAAGGGCGAATGCTATGTCCCTGCATAGCTTCTGGAACAGAAATACCTGCAAGCTCTAAAAAGAGCGGGGCAAAATCAACATTCAAAATCATATCTTTATTAACCTTGCCGGCTTTGACCTCTTTAGGAAAACGTAAAATGAAGGGCATACGCAAAGACTCTTCGTACATAAAACGCTTGTCATACCAGCCGTGATCCCCCAAAAAGAAGCCTTGATCTGAGGTGTAAATCACCAGGGTATTTTCTGTTAAACCTTCTTCATCTAGATAATCTAAAACGCGGCCCACATTGTCATCTATTGAGGCAACAACCCTTAAGTAATCTTTGATATAACGCTGATAGGCCCACTTGCGCAGTTCCATTTCAGGCAAATCATGGTTTATTTCTACCTTAAGGTCAGTGGCCCGCATATGAACCCCAACACGCATCTCTGCTGCCGCAGCTGCCGAGGCACGATTACTGTAATCGTCATAGAGCGTTTCAGGTTCTGGGATATCTTCGTTTAAGTACATATGGGCATGTTTTTCGTCACTTTCCCACTCACGGTGAGGTGCTTTATGGTGATACATCAGGCAAAAGGGTTTATCTTCATCACGGTTCTTAAGCCAGTCAAGGCTTAAGTCAGTAATCAAATCCGTGACATAACCTTTAACCGTTTCTCGCCTGCCCCCAGGAATAGCGTCATCCTTAAAAATAAAATCAGGGTTATGGTACAAACCCTGCCCAGGCAAAACGGCCCAGTTATCAAAACCTGTTGGGCAATGCTCAGGGCCGGTACCTAAGTGCCACTTACCAAAAATAGCGGTCTGGTAGCCCTTTTCCTGCAAGAGCTTAGGGAAAGTTTGTAAACGGTTATCCATGTGGGTATCTAGCGTGGTTACATTGTTAATGTGGTTATAGGTACCTGTCAAAATAGCCGCGCGGCTAGGGGTGCAAATCGAATTGGTACAAAAGCAGTTATCAAAGCGCATGCCTTCATTCGCGATGCGGTCTAAGTTTGGCGTTTTATTGATTTTGCTGCCATAACAACTCATCGCATGGGAAGCGTGGTCATCTGACATGATAAAAATAATATTGGGCTGGCTCATGGTTTAGGTATTAGCCTTTGGGTGTTAATAGATATCTTTCAAACGTCCAGATAAATAGCGATTCTCATGAGTCGTAAGGTTGCTCACTCAGAGCTATCGTTAACTGAGACACATCCGAGTACAGTTGATACTTCGCAAGAAGTCTAAGCATTCGATTTCAAGAAAATAATAACAGTCTAGGCTAAACTCCCTTCTCAATTTGGCTTGGGCTTCATTATTACCTTTAAGCACCCTGATGCCAAGTTTACTCATAGGTAGCACGGTTGAGAAAATAGGTTTTCAAACCCTCATCGACTTCAAAGCGCTTCATAAATCCAGTATTTTGACCAACCACATGGCATAAGCCCCAGCGCAAACCCTCGAGCGGTCCTTTGTCATGCTCTGGCGTGCGGAATAAACCGAGCGCCTCTGGTGCACCCTTTATGACTGCTTGTATTTCAAAATTGATGCCATCTGCTGCCCATTGCATGGTGTTTTTCTCAGGGCCATCAGTAGTTAAAAGTGCTGCAATCCCACCGTTATAGTGCCAAACGCATACTTCATGACCCGAATTTGTTACAGGGTTGTAATCGCTTTTGATATAAGGGCCCTGGGGTTTATCAGCAATGGCAACGCCCCACTTGGTTTCACGCCCGCCAAAAAACATTTCTTCACCCATCGGCTCACCCTTGTAGTAAAGATAGAATTTACCTTGATAGTACATAAGGCAGGGGTCATGAGTTTTATGGCTGTCAAAACTGCCTTTTGTCTTAACCAGAAAACGGTTGTCTTCGTCACCAAGCCACTCACCGTCATCGCTTGGCTCGAGCACTGGCCCCTGTAACTTGGTCCAGGGCCCATAGGGTGATGTAGCTACCGCAATACTGACCTTTTCCTTAACACGCCTTACGTATGGATGTTCTACTACTTGATAGACCAGATAATACTTGCCCCCGTGGGCTAAAACTTCTGGGGTAAAAACACTGCGCTCGTCATAGCTACCCTTTTCCCCTCGAGCTATAGCTAAGCCCTGCTCCTCCCAGTGCCAGCCATCTTTTGAGCTTGCGTGCCAGATTTCTGCCAGGTCCCAGGGAAAGGTTTTAGCATCTACATTACCTGTGCCAAACCCATAACTGATACCTGTTGAGCGGGTATACCAGACGTGATATAGCCCCTCTACTTTAATGATGGCACTTGGGTCACGGCGGATGATACCTTCTTTAAACTCGGCAAGGTCACCTGTTATCGCTTTGGTTCTGATTTCGCAAAACCAGTCGGGGCCTTTGGTATAGCCGAGAGCACGTTTGGATGCAGCACTTAGTTTGGTCATGTCACCTCATAGAACCTTAAAAGCCATTTGGTCATAAGCTTAAGTATTTACTTTTAGGATACTTCATTACCATTAGCTTTGTAAATTGTTGACAATCTACTTTAATTTATTTATAGTTTTACAAATCAAGTTTGCTCGTATGAAAGCTTGTCCGTTATTTTGCTAGAGGCATCTAGTCCTTTATCAAGCTCGGCAGTTTAAAGAGAACTTGATAGAAGGGAAGTTATGAAATCAGCTAGCCGTTTTTTAATCTGCCTCACCATCTTCGGTCTGACCTTGGGTTTTGGTCAAACCACACTAAAAATCATGTCCAGCACCATTGTTGAAAACCCCGAAGGCACGGTTGAACAAGCCATTGCCGACGCCTTCATGGCTGCAAATCCAGACATCACCATTGAATTTATCGGCACGCCAATGAATGATATCTTCAAGACAGTAACGACCAATGCCATCGGTGGTGAATTGCCGGATATTTTTACCAATACACCAGAATTTGCAGCAACTGCTGAAGACTTAGGGATTGTAGCTGACTTAAATGAAGTCTTCGATGCCGAGTTCTTAGCTGGTTTTTATCCAACTGCCTTAGAAGAATCTACGGTAAACGGCAAATTGGTAGTGTTGCCGTGGTTCACCGTACCTGTTGGTGTTCTCTATCGCGCAGACTGGTTTGAAGAAGCAGGCTTAGAAGGTCCTCAAACCTGGGATGAGTTTGTCAATGCTGCTCAAACCCTTACCCAAGATACCGATGGCGATGGTCAAACAGATCGCTGGGGTTTTGCTATGGTGGGTAGCAAAAATGGCTCAGGTTTTTTTCGCTTTACCCATTTGTTACGCAGCCAGGGAGCCTGGGAGCTTTATAAGGATGCCGATGGCAACTGGCAAAGTGACCTTGGTTCAGAAGGCATGGTCAACGCACTAAGAATTTACCAAACCCTTAATGAAAGTGGCACTGTTCCTCCGGGTGTTACTGAAACAAGTTATGGTGAAGCGGTTAGCCTGATGGCCAGCGAAAAAACTGCCATGATGGTTACTGGGCCACATACTATTGGCGCAATCATTGCCCAAAACCCCGACCTTGCAGGAAAAATTTATAGTGTACCTGTACCTATGGGTACGCAGCGTTCAGCCTCTCTAGGTGTTGGTGGCTTTTCTATTGCTGAAAGTAGCAAAAATAAAGAAGCTGCTGCTAGGTATTTGCAATTCTTGGTTTCAACTGAAAACATGCTCGAGTGGAACCGCGTGACTGGCCGTATGCCCGCACAAATTGAAGCAGGTGACCAACCGCAAATATCTGGCCCTATTTATGCTGGTTTTGTTGAAGCTATTGGTTATGCTAAACCTTCCCCTCAAGCTCCTTTCTACACCCAAATTCAAGAAGTTATGGGTGAAGCCTATCAGGCTGTGTTAGTTGGAGGCGTTTCTCCTGAAGATGCCGCAGCTCAAGCTGGCGCACAGGCTGCCGAAATCATTAAAAACGCTGAATAAGCATTTCTTTCCTTAAAAGAAGCTGGGTTTAAACCCAGCTTCTTAATTTCCAAAGAAGGGCTTTTTATGGCACCATCTTCAAAATTAAGAGCAAAAAGCAGGGTTCCTACCAGTCTCTTTGACCCTCGCCAGACTCCTGGACTCTGGTTTATTATTCCAGCTGCGATTGCCTTGCTAGTTGTTGTTGCCTACCCTTTACTTTATGGATTTTATATTAGTTTATTTAAAACCAATTTATTAACCCGCTGGGAATTTGTCGGTGTAAAAAACTACCTGCGCATATTTACCAGCAGTGACTTTTTAGAAACGGTCTTTACCACCCTTATTTTTACAATAGGCACAGTTGCAGGTCAATTTACTATTGGTTTAAGCTTGGCACTACTGCTTAATACTAAGGTTCCAGGTCGCGCCTTTTTCCGTACCATTTTGATTGTTCCCTGGCTATTTCCTGAAGTGGTGGTTGCTCTGTTATGGAAGTGGATGTTCAACCCCCTTTATGGTTTATTTAATGATATTTTATTAAAGCTTCATCTTATTACCGAGCCAACCACCTGGCTGGGCAATACGGCTACAGCCATGCCCAGCGTTATTTTGACAGCTATCTGGAAAGGTTATCCGCTGGTGATGCTACTTATGTTAGCGGGGCTTCAAGCCATCCCTCAAGAGCAATACGAATCGGCTGAAATTGATGGGGCTAACTGGCGACAAAGTTTCTTTTATATCACCTTACCCAGTCTGCGCAAGGTCATTATGATTTCCCTGATTTTAAATACCGTTTGGTGGTTTAAACACTTTGCTATCATCTGGATACTAACGCAAGGTGGGCCCATTAAAGCCACTAGTGTTATTAGTATTGACATCTATAAAACAGCCTTTGAATCTTTTAGTTTTGGCCCAGCAGCGGCGCTGGCAGTCATTGTTTTCTTTATTGTTTTCTTTATCTCTTTTGTCTATCAGCGCTTACTCGGAAGGGATGATTAAGATGACCCGTAAACAACGTCAGCGCTTCCATATGACGGCTGTTTTTATTACCCTTTTGCTTGCCAGTAGTTTCGTTATCGTGCCTGTCTTATGGATGTTTTCGACCTCTATCAAAACAATGGAAGAGATGTTCAGCTTGCCAATTAAGTGGATTCCTGAAGTTATATCCTGGAATGCCTACAAACGCATCTGGACCGATTACCCGTTTGGACGCTATATCTTTAACAGTATTCTGGTGGTTTCAGGCGCAACACTTATTTCCTTGCTTGTCTCTTCTTTAGCTGGCTATGGTGCCTCTCGTTTTCGCTTTTTGGGTCGTACAGCCTTTTTAACCTTCTTGCTCATAACCCAGATGTTTCCTTCTATTATGCTGCTGATTCCTTACTTTAAACTTATGAAAACCTTTGGGCTTATTAACACTTACGGCGGGCTTATCCTGGCTTATATTTCTTTTACTATTCCCCTAGCCTCGTGGCTTATGCTGGGGTATTTTGACAGTATTCCTAAAGAGCTTGATGACGCTGCTAGCATTGACGGTGCCTCGAGGTGGCGCACCTTCTGGCAAATCGTCATGCCACTGGCTTTACCCGGTCTAGCTGCAACTGCGATTTACGCCTTTATTGTTGGCTGGAATGAATATATGTTTGCACTGGTTTTAGCCTCTGACCCCAGTGTAAAAACCGTTCCTGTAGGCATAGGTGAGTTAATTGGGCAGTACCGCATTGCCTGGAATGACATGATGGCAGTATCACTGGTTGTAAGTATTCCTTTAATTATTATTTTTCTCTTTTTGCAAAAGTATCTGGTGAGCAGTTTAACAGCGGGCGCTGTGAAGGGTTAAGCATCTTATTTGGAGATAAATGCCCAATCTCGAGCGTAAAATTGATTTGTGGAGCAAGCTCCTAGGGAAAACCTATGAAATTACTTAGTTTGCCAGCTAAGAGGTTAGGACTGGTAACAGAAAAAGGCATCCTCTTACTTCCTAAGGGTCTGGCTCAAAGTATCAAAGAGCTTATTGAGGGAGGAGAAAAAGTTTTAGCCCAAGTTCACACTTATAGTTCCCAAGCTACGGATTTTGTCGCTGAGACAAGCCTTGGATTGGGGCCTTGCGTCCCTGACCTCGGCAAAATTGTCTGTGTTGGTCTTAATTACCATCGTCATGCCGCAGAAGCAGGTATGGCAGTTACTAAAATGCCAATCCGCTTTTCCAAATACAGCAATAGCCTTGCTGCCCGTATCATTGAAATAGAAAAATTAGGGCAACTCAGAAACAAATTCATTCAGAAAAGCTAAAATGGTTCAAACACGATGCTTAGTCTAAAGCATCTCATTTGATTTTATGACAGATATAGAAAACCTTAACGAACTTAAAACTTACCTGCGTATGACAGGCAGACTCGAGCCTAATGAGGTTTTTGAGGTGCAGATTCTTGTAGGGGGTGTGTCTAACCGCACGGTGCTCCTGAAAAGAAAGCATAGGCAAAATTGGGTCTTGAAGCAGGCTCTTGAAAAACTGCGTGTCAAAGTTGACTGGTTTAGTAACCCTAAGCGTATTCACCGTGAGGCAGCAGGTATGCGTTACCTCTACCAGTTTGCGCCAGAGGGAAGTATTACCAGGCTGGTATTTGAAGATGAAGCCGAACATATTCTGGCGATGGAAGCTGTGGCTGACCCCCATGAAAACTGGAAAATAATGCTCCTTAGAAAAGAGCTTAAAGTCGACCATGTAGAGCAGTTTGCACAGCTTTTAGCCAGCATTCATAAAGAGGCATTTCTCAAGGCTGATGAAGTCAAAAAGGTGTTTGCTGACCGTTCTTATTTTGAAAATCTGAGGCTCGAGCCCTACTATCTTTATACCGCTGAGCACATGCCTGAGGCGGCGAATTTCTTAAGGCAACTGGTTGATGATACAAGGCAACGTCTATTTACCCTGGTGCATGGGGATTATAGTCCCAAAAATGTCCTCGTGCATCAAGATAGACTTATTCTCTTAGATCACGAGGTTATTCATTTTGGCGACCCGGCTTTTGATATAGGCTTTGCTATGACCCATCTTTTAAGTAAAGCACACCATTTGACAGAGGCTCGAGCTGCATTTCAGGAAGCAGCCTTGCAGTTTTGGCATAGTTACGCTGCTTATATGCAACCGCTAGCCTTTTTTAAGAATCTGGAGACGTACGCTATCAGGCACACTCTGGCGTGTTTGCTGGCTCGAGTCAAAGGGCGCTCACCTTTAGAGTATTTGACTGCATTTGAGCAAGACAGGCAAAAAGACCTTGTAATAAAACTCATTCACAAAGAACCCCAAACCATTCAAGAGCTAATTCGTTTATTTGTAAAAGGAGTTGAGCGTGTCGATAATTAAAGCGCTTCATGCGCTCGAGATATTGGATTCCAGAGGCCGTCCCACCGTGCAGGTAAGCTGCGAGCTTAAAAGTGGTGTCGTGGCTACGGCCTCGGTGCCCTCTGGAGCATCAACAGGGCAAGCCGAAGCTCTTGAACTACGGGATGGAGACCTGTCACGCTTTGGGGGTCTGGGCTGCCTCAGGGCAGTTGAAAACATTAAGGTCAGTATTCAGAAGGCAGTCAAAGACGCTGTTTTTGACACACAGGCAGCCTTAGATGCCAGCTTACTCGAGCTTGATGGTACAGCCAACAAAACCAATCTCGGGGCAAATGCTCTTCTGGGTGTTTCTTTGGCCTTTGCCAGAGCACAGGCAAGTGAGCAAGACATCCCCCTATATCAGCACTTTGCTGACATGGTTAACTTGAAACTCGAGTATTTGCCACGATTGACCATAAACTTATTTAGTGGTGGGAAACATGCTGGGGGGCAGGTTGTTATTCAAGATGTACTTGTGGTACCTAAATCAGCGCCAAGTATACAGCAGTCTTTAGCCGATACTTATGCTGTTTTGCAGGCTGCTATAAAGCTTTTAGATACTAATTACAAGATGCGCCCTTTAAAAGCTGACGAGGGTGGCTTAGCACCAGCCTTTGCTAGTGAAGAAACCATGATTCAAGACGCCGTGACTGCGATAGAAAACGCAGGTTTTGATGCCGGAAAGGAAATAGCTCTGGCTATTGATCTTGCCTCTAGCCATTTTTTTGGGCAAGGGCATTATTACTTTGGCAACAAAAAACTTAGGTCTGCAGAGATGATTGCCGAGCTTAAAGATTGGTTGGCCATCTATCCCATCATTAGTGTAGAGGATGGCTTAGCCGAAGAAGACTGGGCTCACTGGGTAGATTTGACCAAAACTCTGGGAGACAAGAGCCTCATTCTGGGCGATGACTTTTTATGTACCAATCCTGGACGTATTAAACG
>JAHEBB010000145.1:8420-11654 GCA_024642575.1 Trueperaceae bacterium
TAGAGGATGGCTTAGCCGAAGAAGACTGGGCTCACTGGGTAGATTTGACCAAAACTCTGGGAGACAAGAGCCTCATTCTGGGCGATGACTTTTTATGTACCAATCCTGGACGTATTAAACGTGCTGCTGAGACAAAAGCTGCCAATGCCCTGCTGTTAAAGGTCAATCAGATTGGTACTCTGAGCGAAGCAGCAGAAGCCTTGAAATTGGCTCGAGCCCATAACTGGCAGGTGGTAGTAAGTGCCCGTAGTGGAGAAACCGAAGATAACTGGCTGGCCGATTTAGCCACGGGCTGGCAGGCTGACTTTATCAAAGTGGGTAGTATTCAGCAAAGTGAACGCCTGGCCAAATACAATCGCCTTCTTGCTATAGAAGCCGAAACACATTTTCCCTTGAGAACACTATAGTGACCACCCTCGCGGGCAAAGTAGCCCTTATAACAGGTGCAGCCAAGGGCATTGGTCAAGGAATTGCCAAACAACTTGCACTTAGGCAGGTTTCTGTTGTTATTGCAGATATCGATGAAGCTGAGGGGCAAGAAACGGCTCGAGACCTGCAAGAGCAGGGTTTTAAAGCTACTTTCATCGCTACCGACATAGCTTCAGAAAACATGATTATATCAGCGGTTAAGCACGCAGTTAAAGAATTTAATGGACTGGATATTTTGGTCAACAATGCAGGTATCAATCTGAGTTATGACCTAACCAAAATGACCTCAGAAGCGTGGGATAAGGCGATGGCAATTGATCTAAAAGGCGCATGGTTATGTGCTAAGCACGCTATTCCTGTCATGCTTCAAAAAAACAAGGGCGTTGTCATAAACATTTCAAGCGTACATGCAACTTTGACCACCTATGATGTTTTTCCTTACGCCATTGCAAAATCAGGCTTGCTTGGATTGACGCGCCATATTGCGCTGGATTGGGGTAAACAGGGCATTCGCGCAGTGACGGTGAGTCCAGGCTGGGTACTATCAGATGCTGTTAAGCGTGATTTGGAAAACCCCGCATTAAATCTAAGTAAGGAAAGCATTGAAGTAAGTATCCCCGCAGGGTTTATGGGTGACCCCGAGGATATCGGAAACCTGGTAGCTTTTTTAGTAAGCGATGAGGCTCGTTACATTACAGGTACCGAAATCATTATTGATGGTGGAATAAGCGCAAGGTTTGCGCTCACTTAAGGAGGATTGCCCAGAAACTTATGTTCAAAGATAGATTTAAAAATCAGATTGCTCTTGTAACAGGGGGTGCAAGTGGTATAGGTAGAGCAGTAGCTGAAAGGCTTATTCAAGAAGGTGCACATGTTGTTATTGCTGACCTGAATGAAGCCAGTCTCAAAAAAACTCTGGATGAACTTGAGACCTATGGGTCATGCTCGAGTCTAGTGCTTGATATTTCAAATGAAGGCGAGGTGAAAGAGGGTCTCGAGTCTATCGTTAAAGTGTTCGGTCAGCTTGATATTTTGTTTAACAGCGCAGGTATTGTAGGGCAAACAGCGACCAAGATTACCGATTACGATACGGCTGTCTACGAGCAGGTTTTTCGTATCAATCAACTGGGCAGTTTTCTGGTTACCAAATACGCTTTGCAACACATGCAAGTACGAAACTACGGGCGCATCTTGCTTATGGCATCTATTGCAGGTAAAGACGGCAACCCCGGTATGGCAGGATATACCTCAACTAAAGCTGCAGTCATTGGTCTTGTGAAGGGTGTGGGAAAAGAATTTGCTGAAACAGGTATCACGGTCAATGCACTTGCGCCTGCGGTTATCAGCACACCCCTGAATCTAAAAACCGATCCTGCCATGCTTCAATACATGATAGATAGAATCCCGATGAAACGCCTTGGAACCGTTGAAGAAAGTGCTGCGATTGCCTGCTGGATTTTGTCAAAAGAAGCCAGTTTTAACACAGGTTTTGTCTTTGACCTTTCGGGAGGAAGGGCTGTTTATTAAATGAAGACGATGCCAGTGGCACAGTCAGAGGTCGCCTAACCGCCATTCAGGCAACACGCATGTGGGGAAAAGTTGCGCTTGTTGGTGAAGGGGAAATCTCGAGTGTGAACCTAGTGAGGACATTAACCATAAACACCTTTCTATCTCCGGTTCATGGGTCACTAGCATTTGGAAAATGGAAGAATTAGTTGAGAAGTTGGTCAGGTGGAAAGTACATCCAGAAATTTTAGTAACGCATACCTTTACGCTGGGTGAGATTTCAAGTGCCTATGAGCTTATGGCAACGGGAAAATACGACAAAGTTGCAGTGATTTTTGAATAAGCTGGCAACCAAACCGGTCAAGCATGCTTTATCTGCATAGAAAATCAGCTTGTATGTCGTATATGATATTAAAACGCTAACCCCCTGATATGCAAAAATCATACCCATGAAAATCACCAAAGTCATAAGTCATGTTTTGCAGTACGACTTACCCGAAGAACTCGGCTACTCACAGCAGTACTACGCCAAACGCTCTGCGCATCTCGTTGAAGTTCAAACTGACGAGGGCATTACTGGTTGGGGCGAATGTTTTGGCCCGAGCAATGTCGCTGTTGGCAATAAAACCATTGTAGAAAAAGTCATTCAGCCCATGATTCTTGGCACTGACCCACTTGACCGAGATGTCGTCTGGCATAAGGTTTACAATTTACTTCGTGACCACGGACAAAAAGGCATGCCTTTACAAGCCCTTTCAGGCGTTGATATAGCCCTGTGGGATATAACAGGCAAAGTGGCTGGTTTGCCCATTGCAAAGTTAATTGGTGGCATCCACAGAGATAAGGTAGCTGTTTATGGCTACGGGATGATGCTGCGCCGCGAGAGTGCTTCATCTTTAGCAACACGCTTTGAAGAAGAAGCGGCAGCTATTAAACATGCAGGTTTTTCTGCCACTAAAATGAAGGTGGGGCTGGGGCCAAAAGAAGATGTCAGGCTGGCTAAGGCTGTACGTAAAGGTGTAGGTGACGACTATCCTTTTATGGTTGATGCTAATCACTGCTACACCACCAGTGACGCTCTTTATGTAGGTAGGGCTTTAGATGAGCTTAATGCTTACTGGTTTGAGGAGCCCGTAGCGCCAGAAGATTTGGACGGCTACAAAGAACTACGCGCAAAACTTAAGGTCAAGATTTCGGGTGGCGAAGCCGAATTTACTCGCTGGGGCTGGCGGCACCTGTTAGAAGGTCGCTGCTTGGATATTGCCCAACCAGAGGTTTGCGCGCTGGGTGGCATCTCTG
>JAHEBB010000608.1 GCA_024642575.1 Trueperaceae bacterium
ACTTTAGGCATTTTCATTTTCGCATAACAATATCAAATTGAACCCTTTATTTCTAAAGGAAATTTAACACTTATTCCGCTCATTCAGTCCCAAAATAAGATTTTATTTCTTCTCTTCCAGAAATATATTTAATCGTCGTTCTAAATTAGCAATTTTATTGTGCTGCTGCTTTATCATTAGTAGCAATGCAGCGTTTATCTGGCTTTGTGTCACAGTCATATCTTTTTCTTTAAGAGATGTCGTTTCCATTTCAGGCTGATCAGAATTTCTAAAAATTTTATTAATCTTATCTCTATCATCTTTAGCTTCTTCTTGAATTGCCTGTAAGTCTTTTTGACTCGGCAGCAATTTTAACCAATCCAAATCTTGAATCGACTGTTGTAATAAACCACTTTGTTGCAAAATCGGCATCAACTCATTGGGTAAGATAGGGGTGGGAGATTGATTATTAAATAGCGCCCATAAAACTAGGCTTAGTGCGTCAGGGCTTTCATTTGCTCTTTTAACTTGTATAGACCCTTGTTCAATGTTACAAAGACCTAGAATATCGACCACGACATCTTTACAGGCATCAAAATTTCTAATAGCAATATTTTCCCAGATCTCCTTTTGCCAAGGTTCCAATTTCTTACTGTAGCTTAGCTGGCGAAGTCGCCACCACTTCTTAAATGGTCTTATAGGCCCAGCATAGGTTTTATGTTTAATACCCCACTGAAGATAAGCAGACCTTGCCCAAGCATCATGACGACGAAGGTAAACAATTAATTTGATCTTGATTCCCGTTTTTCCTATTGCCTGTAAGATTGGAATCATGGTATCGGCATTTTCAAAGATGGCTTCATTAGACCATATTGCTTTCTGGAATCCTGACGCTTTTAACTTCTCAATTCCAGTTTTAAATAATATTGCTAGGTTATCAGCCTCTTTAGCTCTATTGGCCAAAAAAATTGGCCAGCCGTCTGGCCTTTGCCATTGATAATCCACGTCAGGGAATTCTTCTCCCATCAGACCCAGATACTTAATCTTTTGCTTTAACAAACTTTTTGAATTAGCAGCTAGAGTAGCTTGTATCGATGTAGACCCTGTTTTTCCCGAACCAATATGCACTATCAGTTCAAAATCTTGCGAACCATTCATTTTCTACCCTTAACTATCTCTGATAATAGTTTTCATCATTACTGTACTTATAGATATTCATCACCGATTTACAGGTGATTTGAAACATCTTTTTCTGTTCTTCTGTCCAATCCAGGTTTTCTAAACTTAAGGATTCGGCGTCATCCGTTATACTTGTGCGCTCTGGTCGATTATTAATAAAGCTTTGTCTGATTTGTGCTTCCTTATCCGCATCTAGCTTTAAGAAGCGACTTAAGTTTTTAGCAACGAGACCTGGAGATGTTTGAATTTCATACTGATCTATCTCGATTTGTTTCGGTAACTGCTTTTTTACACTTTGCCATAATGTCATACTTCTAGACCATTGCTTACAGTGGTCTTCGAAACTAACCCCCACAAACTTCCGCATTCTAGAGGTGATATTTTCTAAACCACGTCTTTTCGCAAAAACGACACTTGCTTGAGGCCAAATTTGTATAATACTTGGCAAGGCAATCAGCATGGGAATCCCTGGGGTCTTATCAACAAAAACATTTGTTTTTGTTATGTTGGCATAGTGCATTTTAAATACATTTTGCATTTGCGCAATAAGTAAATAGCGATTATATTCACTCAGCATATGACTTTTTAGAAAAGATGCCGGGGTTCCTTTATAGTAATCATCAATTTTTAGCTGTAAGTCGTGTGCCAAAGCCAAAATATGACTTTCTCCATAGCGATTCTCACCCGTTAATACTTGACTTAAAGTATTACCTAAAATCGATGTTCCACTTCGAGGAGACCCAACCACAAATACAGCATCTGTTCTGATGGGGTCTCTAACAAAAGCAACAGTTCTATAGGCAAAGGATTTATCTTTAATCTTCGCAACAAACTCGAGCGCAAAATCCCGCTTATCCGTAATTTCATTGACTGTTTGAGCATCTATAAGCAAAGTAAAACGAGCATTCTCAGCCCCTTTCACTTGAGGTAAAAGCTCTTTGATATCAGGGCTAGGATTAAACTTGCTTATACTTAGCAGCTCGCGTTTATGGCTCGAGTAGACGAACACCTGTAAACTATCAATGACAGCGTCCTTAGCCACTACCCACCCTTTTAAAGAAAGACCTTTCTTAAAGATATGGTAGCCCTGAGGAGCTAAGCTTAATCCTGACTGAATATTATTCTTATCAGTCATCTCTGTTTGCAAAAATCTATATCTAAACACAATAAAAACGACTCGTTTTGTTTTCTAAATCTATCAAAAAACCTTTCATAAAATACGGTTATAGGTTTGCATAAAGTAAATGATGCTCCTGAGCACTTTCAGTTAGGCTTACAGGTTGGCTAATATTAGCGGCTAGACGTGCCTGCAAAACCGGGTTTCCAATAATCCTCAAAATCAATTGACTCAGGTTTGTAGCCTTGCCTACCCTAAAATGGAGACCATCAATACCATCCCGTACTTTCTCTGCCATCCCACCAATATCGCTACAAATAACTGGTTTACCATGTTTGAAAGCTTCTTGTATAACCAGGGGAGAATTCTCCCACCAGGAAGATGGAACGATAACCCAGTCCACATCCTGCATTAACTCTGTCATTTCGTGAGGTGCATAGAAACCATGGAAGGTAACATGTTTTGAAAGCTTGGCAAAAAGCCCTTCCACTTTTTCCTGAAACACAGAAGGCTGTATTTCCAAACCTGATCCATGGACATCAAGGTGAATTTGTTTTATGGTCTTTGCAGGTAGGAGATCGACAGCATCTAATAGCACATCCAACCCCTTAAACTGGGTAAGCTGGCCAAAATAGGCAAATCGAATTTGTTTTTGCAAACCCTCAAAAGTGTGGTCATTGCTACTGTAAACCGCTGGCGTCTGACCATTTTCCAGAACAGCTATTTTTTTTTCTTCAATCCCCCAAGACATATACCGATTCTTTAAAAACAGGCTTGGAGCTATGAATTGATCAACTAGCTGAAAAAAAGACTTAATATAAAGCTCGCGCAAAAAA
>JAHEBB010000146.1 GCA_024642575.1 Trueperaceae bacterium
GGATAAATAATTTTTTCATTGTTTTCTCCTATTTCCAGATTTCTAGTTTGCTGGCATAAATAAAACCATCGGTATTGGTTTTGCTGAGGTCGTACTCGAGCTCTATCCAAGTACCCACCTCAAAAGCATCAAAGCTGATATGGGTACTATTCATGTCTTCAAGTTTGCTCTCATCATCTAGCCAAAAACCCCTATCAGCGACTTTCAAAATCATTTCTTCGTGATCAATAAGCTCAATTTGTCCTTTGAGTTTAGTCACCTTGTCTTTTGCTAGGGCAAAACTTAAAATTGCCATAAGCAAAAAAGATAATAGAACCCATTTTTTAACGCTCATCTCTTAACTCCCAACTGCGGTCTATCCGCGATTCCATTTCGAATACATTCAGATAATGTTTGGTGCTCACCTCCCTTATCAACCATGGCCTGCTTAGATATAGTCTAAAAACTAGGGGGAAAAAAGATAATGGGCGATGGTTAGATAAAAACATCCGACCAAAGTCTGAAAGTCCTAAGACCTAAGCCTGATAGAAAGAAACGCGTTATGCTTACTCCATGAAGCTCGAGTATCTAAATAAACTCATCATTGGTGGCTGGCAACTCTCTCAGGGGCATAGCGACGCATCCCAAATGGAAGCCCTCAAAGTTTTAGAAAGCTATTACACAGCAGGCTTTCGCGTTTTTGATTGTGCCGACATTTATACGGGTGTAGAAGAAACGATTGGCACCTTTATAAAAGCGCATGGACTGGGGCCAAGCGACATAAAAGTACATACCAAATATGTACCCGATATGACAATACTTAACAGCCTGACTTTTGAGCAAACCGAAGCCATTATTGACCGCTCACGCTCGAGGCTGGGTTTAGAGCAACTCAACCTAGTTCAGTTTCACTGGTGGCACTATCCGAGCGGTAATTATCTTGAAGCTTTAGATAGTCTTAAAACCCTAAAAGAGATGGGCAAACTAAAAAAAATTGGGCTAACAAATTTTAGCGCGGAGCGTGTTCAGGGCATTGTGGAGCGCGGCATTCCTGTGGCCTCAATTCAGGTGCAGTACTCGGTCATTGACCGTAGGGCAACAAAAGAGCTCGAGCGCGTCACCCAGGCCAATGACATCCAACTACTTTGTTACGGCAGCGTAGCAGGTGGTCTCTTATCAGACTATTACCTAGGCAAAAACGAACCTAAAGAACCCCACGAAAACCGCTCCCTGACCAAATATCTCCTGATGGTTGAAGAAATGGGCGGTTGGGATGCGCTGCAAGCAATCCTCTTGGTTTTAAGAACCATAGCCGATACCCATAATTGCGATATTGCCTCGGTGGCTTCAGCTTACTGCCTGGCGCAACCCGCTGTACGCGCCTGCATTGTAGGTGCAAGAAACACCAAGCATCTTGATGAACATGTGGCGCTCAGAGATAGGCTCGAGCTTTCAAACGCTGAACGTGCCCAGATTGAAGCAGTAAGAAACCAATTTAACGACATTCCTGGTGAAGTCTACGAGCTCGAGCGTGATGTCGAAGGCAAACACGGACGCATCATGAAATACAATCTTAATAAAGTATAGGCTCCCTCTGTAAAAAGTCATTTCAATAGAATGGGCTCGAGATTAACAGCAAAAGACAACACCATAGCAATTCTTTCCAATCAGGAAGGGCAGCAGAACAAAAATTTTGCAAGAAGGCTCAATTGCTGGGCTGGCAAGTCGAAAAATCTAACAGGCATCAAGATATTGACGAACACTGGGATTTCAAGCTTACAAAGAATTCGACAACCTATTTGGTTGATGTCAAAGCAATGAAACGACTGTCTCGTCAAGACCCCAGTACTCAAGCCAATTTTCACTATGTTGAAATCACAAATGTAAAGGGGAAACCCGGATGGCTCTATGGTCAAGCCGATTTTTTTGCCTTTGAAGTTCCAGAAGGTTTTATGCTCATTGCTGCCGAGGACTTAAAAAGGTTTATTGATCAAAGCGTAGATAAAACACTATTTGCTAGCAAAGCTAAAAACGCCTATAAAAAAGTGTTTCAGCGCCCTGGACGTGCTGATTTGATTACCTTAGTAACCACTCAAGACCTAAAAGAAATCGTAACCTATGTTTGGTATTGCTAAGTTCAAAGCTTAATGACCCAATAACTTGAAGAATAAAAATACTACAATGAAATATATGCCTGGAATCTTTAAACTCTACGATCTAAAAGTCGCAATTGTGGCCGTCAAAGCAGGGCTCGAAGACATTTGCAATCATCATATCGGGGACTATTTTGAAGTCTCGGGCGAAAACCTGAGCATCCCTGCGGGTAAAACGTTTAGCATGTATGCTCTTGCTGCTGTCTTGCCCTTACTCCCAGCCAAACAACGCGTAACCGATGAAAACGACTGGATGAGCAGCGATGATCTGGTCATGTGCCCCGACCCCAATTGTCAGGCAGTTATGAAGATTACTAGGACACGAATCAGGGAGTTTCGCACAGATGAGGTAACTGTTATTCAAACCCCAAAAGAATCTTGAGTGTTAAAATAGACCCAGCTTTCAAAACGACATTAAATGGTTTGGTTAATTGGTAAGATCTTCAAACAAATCCAAACTAAAGATGGTTTCGTTTTTACCTAACCTCTTCCCTTAAGGAGTCAACGCCATGATTCAAACCCCAGACATCCAGCGTCCGCCTAAAGAAATTGTTGAAGGTCTTCAGCGTATTGGGAGTGCTACTGCCAGTGGTGAACTGCGCCGCATGGGCATTCGTGATTCACAAATCCGCGGCCCCGTTGGCTGGACACCCGGTATTGCTGTTGCCGGTCCAGCACTGACTTTGCAATTTATGCCCTTAAGAGAAGATTATTATAAAGAAGAAGAATACGGCGACCCAGAAACCCAACTCCACCGTCATGTGCTCTATCACACCCAGCCTGGCGATATGGTTGTAGTTGACGCCAGGGGTGATTTGGCAAGTGGTGTCTTTGGTGAAATGATGCTCACCTTCTTTAAAGGTCGAGGTGGTTTAGGGGTGGTGATTGATGGTTGCATTCGTGACTACCCAAGCGCCAAAGACTTAGGTTTAGGGCTCTGGATAAAAGGCGTTACGCCTAACTATCATACGCAAACAGGTATTTTCCCTTATGCAGTGAATGTGCCGATTGCCTGTGGTGGCCGCTTGGTTATGCCAGGTGACATTATTGTGGCTGATGAAGATGGGGTTGTGGTTGTGCCTGTTGGTTTGGCTGCTGACCTTTTAGGTCATGCCAGAGAACACGCCGAGTGGGAAGTTTTTTCCAAGATGAAGCTCGAGCAAGGTGGCGACTTGCGCAAGTACTATCCGCTAAGTAAAGAAGGCTGGGCCGAGTACGAAATCTGGCGCAAAGAACAAAACAAATAAACCCGAAAGGTTTCCGATTTTGTGTGTATGAAAATCTTTGCCCTCAGCAGTCCTGGGGTTCATGATTGGCAACACACAAAATCTGGTAAACCGCCAGGATCGTTAGTGTCAGGGATCGGTGGTCAAGTTCAGGCTGCTGATCCTCTTTTATTTCTAGGGAGTAAAGAAGGCAAACGTTATGAAGGTACTGATTACAGGTGGCACAGGTGATATTGGTAGTGCTGCTAGCAAACGTTTTTTAGACTTAGGCTGGGATGTACATATCATCGATTTAAAAGATGAATTCGACATGGGCCAAGCCAGTTATGCCAAATGCAACATCATGGATTTTGAAGACCTCAAAGAACAAATGCAAGGCTGTGACGCAGTGGTGCATATGGCAGCCATTCGTGGACCTACTTTGGCACCCAATGAAGAGGTTTTTCGCATCAATGTCGCAGGTACCTTTAATGTTTATGAAGCAGCAGCCCAACTTGGCATCAAACGGGTAGTACAGGCGAGTTCAATTAATGCTATTGGCTGTGTCTGGAGTATTGGCGACATTCATCCGCAGTATTTTCCACTTGATGAAGAGCACCCTAGGTTTACTACCGATTCCTATTCTTTATCTAAACAAATGGTTGAAGATTTGGCTGAGTATTTTTATCATCGCGATGGTATTTCGGGGGCATCCTTCCGTTTTCCCTGGGTTTATAACCGCGAAAAACACATTAATGATGGCTATTTTGAACGGATGCGCAATAATCGTGACAATGTGCTTGCCTTGTTTGAGCAAAGCCCACAAGAACAAAGGGAAAGGCTCGAGCGCCTTAGCGAAGAAGTCTTGGCCTTCCGTAAAACCAGACCGCTCGAGTATGCTCAGATCAAAGACGGCAAACATCCTTTTGCTCAGGAACATGCCGACCCCCTCTGGCGGTTTTATGCCTTTGACCGCTTTGATTACTGGGTGAATTTAGATGATCGTGACGCGGCACAAGCTATAGAAAAAAGCGTAACTGCCGATTACCAGGGAAGCCACCCACTCTTTGTCATGGCACCCAATAACACCTTAGGCATAAGCAGCCGAAAACTTGCCAATGTCTTTTACCCTGAAGTTAAAACCTGGAAAAAAGATATACAGGGTGCTGAAGCTCTGGTAAGTAGTAACAAAGCAAGAAAACTCATTGGCTTTGACCCACAGTTCCAGCTCACGATTCCTGATGCGTAATACCATAAGGAATTAAACGGAAAGGGTACAAAAAGGACGGTTTATGAAACTGAACTTTGAAAATTGGACGTTCACTGCTCTAAAATCAGAGGCTGAGATTCCTGAGGCAATTGCCAATAAAACCTTGAGCGCAACCGTTCCTGGTTGTGTCCATACTGACCTACTAGCACACAAGCTTATACCCGACCCTTATCTTGACCAAAATGAAAATGAGCTTCAGTGGATAGGTCGAACCGACTGGCGTTATGAAACTAAGTTTGAAATCAGTAAAGAGCATTTGGCACATGAAAGGCTCGAGCTTGTCTGCTTAGGTCTTGATACCATTGCCAAAATAGAACTCAACGGGCAGCTTGTAGCGCAAACCCAAAATATGCACCGTGCTTATCGTTTTGATGCAAAATCTTTTGTAAATGCTGGGCAAAATGCGCTAACGATTACCTTTAGCGCCCCCATGACCTACGGCGAAAAGCTGCGCAACAGGTTAGGCGATTTACCCAATGCCTATGTCGGTATGCCCTTTAACTTTATGCGCAAGATGGCCTGTAATTTTGGCTGGGATTGGGGGCCAATTTTAACCACCGCAGGCATCTGGCAACCGATTTACCTGGAAGCCTGGAATTGCGCAAGAATTAATACTGTGCGTCCGCTGCTTAGCTTAAATGATGACTTAACTGCTGCAACATTAAACATTCATTTTGATCTTGATATAAACGTTCATCCAAAAATAAAGCTCAGGGCTATTTTGAAAAAAGATGAGGCTGTGGTTGGAGAAAGCTCGAGCTTAGAAGCTCAAGCAAATAGTCTGACTCTAGAAATCAAGCATCCTCAACTCTGGTGGCCTGTCGGTCACGGCGAACAGCCTCTCTATGATCTTGAACTTAGGCTCGAGCAAGAGGGTCAGGTTTTAGATACAGTTCAAAAGCGAATTGGTCTACGCAAAACTGAGCTAGATACCTCGGTTGATAGCATTGGCTCAGCCTTTACTATCAAAATTAATAACAAGCCCATTTTTATAAAAGGTGCTAACTGGATTCCCGATGACTGCTTTCCTACACGCCTTACTCGAGAACGATATGCCGAGCGCATCACTCAGGCACTCGAGGCAAACATGAACATGTTGCGCATCTGGGGCGGTGGCATTTACGAGCAAGAAGCCTTTTATGACCTATGCGATGAAAAAGGCGTGCTCGTCTGGCAAGACTTTCTCTTTGCCTGCGCGGCTTACCCCGAAGAAGAGCCTTTCTGGTCAGACGTTGAAGCAGAAGCAAAATATCAGGTAACAAGACTCAGTTCTCACCCAAGTCTGGTGCTCTGGAATGGCAACAACGAAAACATAGAAGGTTACTTTGACTGGGGCTGGCAGGGCAAGTTAAAGGGAAGAACTTGGGGTAAACGCTTTTACCTCGAGCTTTTTCCAAGTATCGTAGCTGAACTTGACCCAAGCCGACCTTACTGGGCAGGCAGCCCTTACTCGGGCACAATGGAGATTCACCCTCTCGCTGATAATCACGGCAGCAAACACATCTGGGATGCCTGGAACCGCAAAGATTATCTTACTTACCGTGCTTATGTACCGCGTTTCGTAGCTGAGTTTGGGCATCAGGCACCCCCAACTTATGCTACGCTCGAACAGTCTTTATCTGAGCGACCCTTTGCGCCTAATTCGACTGGCATGCTACATCACCAAAAAGCCATGGATGGCAACCAAAAACTTCATGACCGCCTAAAAGAACATTTCCCTGTACCTGAAGATTTTGATTTGTGGCACTACGCTATGCAGCTTAATCAGGCAAGAGCGATTGACTATGGTGTGACATACTGGCGCAGCCACACCCCCATTTGCATGGGAACGCTTTACTGGCAAATCAATGACTGCTGGCCTGTTACCAGTTGGGCTGCGATTGATGGGTATGGGCGCAAAAAACCATTTTACTACGCTACCAAACGTTTTTATGCTGATAGACTTTTAACCCTTCAGCCGAGAGGCGACAAGCTTGTTCTTTTTGCTTGTAATGATTCAGATGAGGCTTGGGAAGATGAGGTAAGTATTGCGCGTTTAAGTTTCGCTGGGAAGGTTTTGGCAAATGAAAGTCTTAGCTTCATAGTAGCCCCTCGAACAACTTCAAGTTTAATGGTATTACCCAGTTTTTTAAGTTTACCGAGGCATAGCAATCAAGAACTTCTTCTAGCGAAAACGTCAAAAGAACGTGCGCTGTGGTTTTTTGAGCGGGATAAAGATTTGGACTGTCCTGAAGCTAGGTTTGAGGCTAGACTCGAGCCTAAGGCTAGCCACTTAGAACTCACTATAACGGCAAAAACTCTGCTTCGCGACCTTTGCATTTTTGTAGACCGCTTGCATCCTGATGCGACTATAAATGACCAGCTTGTTACCCTTTTACCCGGTGAAAGCGTTACTTTCATTATTAAGAAATTACAGGATGTGACGCTCGAGCAAGTCACCAGCCAGCCTGTTTTGCAAACCGTCAACCATCTTATTCAGGCAGCTAAGGAGGTTTCGTAAATGCGTCTGGGCGGCCCTTGTAATATCAAAGATTCACCTGATAGCTGGGTAACCGAACTTAAACGTTTGGGTTACCGAGCAGCCATTTTCCCCTTCAAACATGATGCTGATAGAGTTACCTCACATGCCTTCGCCGATGCAGCAAGAAAAGCTGACATCTTAGTTGCCGAAGTGGGCGCTTGGTCAAACCCTATGAGCCCCGATGACACTGAGCGTAAAAACGCCATTGAATTTTGTCAGGAGCAGCTTGCCCTGGCTGATGAAATCGGAGCACGTTGCTGCGTAAATATCGCAGGCTCGAGGGGCCACCGTTGGGATGGCCCTCACCCTGAAAATTTAAGTCAGGCTACTTTTGAGCTAATTGTTGAAACCACGCAAACTATTATTGATGCGGTTAAACCCAAACGCAGTTTTTACTGTCTTGAAAGCATGCCCTGGGTATTTCCTGATTCACCACAAAGTTATCTGGATTTACTCAAAGCCATTGATAGACCTGCCTGCTCCGTCCACCTTGATCCCGTCAATATGATCTCGAGCCCAGAGCGTTATTTTTACAATGCCGAGTTTTTAAGAGAATGCTTTAAACTGCTTGGTCCACACATTAAGAGTTGTCACGCCAAAGACATCAAACTGCAAAAAGAATTAACCGTTCACCTTGATGAAGTGCGTCCAGGTTTGGGGTTTCTTGACTATAAAGTTTTCCTTACAGAACTTAATAAGCTAGATAAAGACACGCCTCTTATCATTGAGCATTTACCTAATGATGCGGAGTATCTACTGGCTGCCAAGCATATTCGTGAAGTTGAGGCTAGCCTCAGTTAAGCTATCTGAAAACACTGAAAGGTTGATAAACTAGAGCGTATGGAAAGTATAAAAGGTCAGCCTGTCTCTTGGTACCGCACCAAGCTTGACAGAGAAACCATGAATCGCTTAAATGAAAAAAGCGATGCTAAAGGCTTTGCCCAAACGCTGGGGCACCTGGGTCTTATGGCCTTGCTCGCCATTTCTGCCCTTTATAGCTTCGGGCACTGGCACTGGTGGGTTACTGTAATTTGGGTCTTTTTGTATGGCACGGTAGCTTCTTTCACCATCAATGCCATGCATGAACTGATTCATAAAAGTGTTTTTAAAACGCAAGCCCTTAATCGTTTGTTTGTCCGTATTTATTCGTTTTTAGGTTGGCATCATTTTGAGCATTTTTACCGTAGTCATATGCGCCATCATCAGTTCACCTTGCACCCACCTGATGATCTAGAAGTAGTTTTACCTGTGCACATCATGGTTAGAGATTTTTTTCTAACAGGCTTTATCAATCCTAAAGGCATGTATGGCACCCTAAAAACCACCCTCCGTTTGGCAAGAGGAAAGTTCGAAGGCGACTGGGAAAACATCCTCTTCCCTGCCAACAAACCCGAAATTTCTGCTCCCGTTATTCGCTGGGCGCGTATTTTGCTGATAGGTCATGCCCTCATTTTGCTGGTGTCGCTTTATTTTGGTTGGTGGCTTTTACCTGTTTTAACTACCCTTTCCCCTCTATATGGTAGCTGGCTCTTTTTTGTGTGTAACAACACCCAGCACATTGGCCTACAAGATGATGTTGATGACTTTAGGCTGTGCTGCCGAACCTTTACGGTTAATCCTGTGGTGCAGTTTCTTTACTGGCATATGAATTACCACATTGAGCATCATATGTATGCGGCTGTGCCTTGTTATAACCTCGCAGCTTTGCACCGCGCTATTTTGCATGATTTGCCAGATTGCCCCGCAGGTCTAGTAGCCACCTGGCAAGAAATTTTTGCAATTCAGCATAAACAAGCCAAAGACCCAAGCTATCAGCATGTGGTTATCTTGCCAGAACAACAGAGCTTAATCTGACCCATTTTGCATAATAAGCCAGCCCATTCGCAGTTAACATGCAATTATAGCCTCGAGCCTATGAGGAGGAAAAGTAAATGAGTCAATTAGCATCTTTTGATACCTATATAGAAAGCGCTATGAAATCTTGGAACTGCCCTGGTGTTGCGCTTGCTATCATTCGCAGAGATAAGGTTGTGCATCAAAAAGCTTACGGCTTTCGTGATCTGGAAGCCCAGCTACCTTTAACCATAGATACACGGTTCGCCTTAGCCTCTGTAACTAAGTCATTCACGGCCATGAGCCTTGCTCTTCTTGTTGATGAAGGTAAGCTCGAGTGGGATAAACCTGTTCGCCATTACATGCCCGAATTTATTTTGCATGATCCTTATGTAACCGAGCATATAACCGTAAGAGACATGTTAAGCCACCGTACGGGCTTGCCGCGTCATGACTTTGCAGCTTGGCGTCTAGATATAACGCTAGCAGAGTTCATTGAACGCATGAGATACCTAAAATTAAGCACAAGTTTTCGGGAGAAATTTCAGTACAACAACCTTATGTACTATGCCTCGGCTTACCTCATTGAGAAACTATCTGGTCAAGCTTGGGAAGCGTTTATGCAAGAGCGTATTTTTGCACCTTTAGGAATGAATGCTTCTAATTTCACGCCGGAACCCCCTCTTAAAACTCAGCTAAACGCTAACGGTTACCGCGTAGATCGTGATGATGAAGGGGGAGCAAAAGGCATAGCAAGGATGCCTTTTGGAGAGCATACTAAGTTGTCGCCTGGCACAGCAGGTGCGCTTTTTTCCACCCTGGCCGACCTGACAACCTGGCTAAAGGTTCATGTGAACAAAGGTCAAGCAGGCAATTTTAGGCTTGTTACCGAAGATAACCTCAAACAAATGCACGCACCCCAAACCATTGTTCCTACTGACGGGTTAAGCGAAGCTCTTTTTGGTACTACCCTCTTTACCTATGGACTGGGCTGGTCAATTCAGCCCTATAAAAGTCAAACCCTTATTTCACATGGTGGTAATGTCGAAGGGCACAGCTTAATGGTCGGCTTTATACCTAAAGAAGAAATAGGGGTTGTCGTTCTCAGCAATATTGCTGGCTTACCCTTACGAGACATTCTCTTATATGAAAGCATTGATCGCACCCTGAACCTAGATGCCGAAGATTGGAACACCAAGTTTCACCATATTGTTGATCCACTCATTAAGGCAGGAGCTAAGGCCAAACAAACGACAACTGAAGAGCGCAAAAATGATGCGCCGACGAGTCATGATATGGAAAGATACGTGGGAACCTATGAGGCCAAAGGTTACCCAGATTTTGCCGTAAAACGTGTCGGCGATAAGCTGCAAGCTTGCACGTTGGGAAGTCTTGCGTGGTCAGAATTAAAGCATTACCATTATGATGTTTTTGAGTGGCACTTAGCCGATTTTGATAACTGGATTAAACTTCGCTTTTTGGTCAATGATAATGGGGATCTTGATAGCGTATCCATCCCTTTAGAACCTGCGGTAGAAAATATCATCTTTAACAGAAAAGCGCTCGAGCTTCCTCAATCTCTCATAAATGCAATTCTTGGTCAGTATGCCCCAGCCATTGAAGGTTTAAGCTATAGCATTGCCCAGAAGCAGGGTATGGTTTACATAACGCAAACAGGTGGCACCGCCGATGAGCTAAAAGCGTACTTGCTTACCGATAAGCTTGTCGGTTTTAAATACAAAGAAACGCGCTTTGATTTTACACGTGACAAAGATGCCATTACTCAACTGGTGATAAAGGCACCTTCCATTACCTTAGAGTGCCCTCGTCAACCTTAGTGAAGTTGACCTATCAAACGTTATAGTAAAGCCACTATGAGAACCCCTGCAAACGACCTCTTGAAAACCAGAGCCTGTCACAAGCATTTGAATAGCGAAGGTATTCATGGCCTACGCACTTAGTCTAGATATTGGTGGCAGCCATGTTACCGCTGCCTTGGTCAATCTTGAGCAAAAACAAATTCTTGAGAACAGCATTCGGCGGCAAAATTATGCCCACGAAGACACCGCCCAAAACCTGATCAAATGCTGGTCAGCTATCGGCATTCAAGCCCTTGGAAATAATGAGTTAAACCTAAGTCACATAGGTTTGGCTATGCCTGCCCCCTTTGATTATGAAGCAGGCATCTCGCTGCTCGAGCACAAATTTAAAGCCCTATACCAAATAAATATTCGCGAAACGTTGGCAGAGAGTTGGCTAGGAACGGCGCTCGAGCCTAGCCCCCTACGTTTTGGTAATGATGCTGACCTCTTTGCTCTGGGTGAGTGGTGGGCAGGTTCAGCACAAGGTAGTCACCGCATGATTGGTATTACTTTAGGAACAGGCTTGGGTGCAGGCTTTGTTGAAGAGGGAAAGGTGTTAAGGCAAGATAGCCGCATCCCGATAGACGGTGAAATCTGGAATCTGCCTTATTTAGAAGGTATTGCCGAGGACTACGTGAGTGCAACAGCCTTGGTCAAATCTCATGAGAGTAAAACGGGTCAGATGCTCTCAGGCAAAGAGCTTGCAGAGCTTGCCAGGGCAAAAGATAAAGAGGCACAAACGACCTTTACTGAAATGGGTGAGCACTTTGCAAAGGTGCTCGAGCCCCTCATCCAA
>JAHEBB010000609.1 GCA_024642575.1 Trueperaceae bacterium
ACCGCATTCGACTTGATACCACAACCAATTGGAGTATTGTTACCAATGCTGGCATTACCACCGTGGCTCTAGGTAATGCGACGATTCCGCATGCGGTCTTTCTTTATGCCATGTTTTTGACGTTGTTTTTTTTGCAGTTAGAAGCGCGCCGTTTTCGTGTTTTTGAGATATCGCACCAACGAGTGCGGAAGCTCGAGCATTACTTCTACCAAGACATGCTAGGGGAAGTTCATGACAAAAACTGGCGAGCTGACATTTTAAAAGACTTGGAGCAGCCTAAAAGCCCAGTAGGCTGGGCTCACGCTATAGGTTGGCGCATTCGCCGAAGTTATCTCTGGCTTTACTCGGGTTTGCTGATTACCTGGATTATCAAGCTCGATTTTATCGAAGGTCAGCCCGCGAGTTTGCCTGAAGTCGTAGCCAGGGCCGCGATTGGTAGGGTTCCGGGTTGGCTTGTTGTTTTAGGTGTTGGAATTTTTTATCTTATTCTTATTATTTCAGCAATAGTTGCAGGTAGTCATAAATTAGATGAGGATTAAGATGAGGCTGCTTCATCTAATTTGCTGAATAGCTCTGGTGTCATTTCTACCTGAAATACCTCAGCAATGATCTGTGTCCAGCCGTGCAAAAAGTATACCCAGCCCTGTTCTACCTGAAGCGCTTTTTTAGTTTCTTGAGCTTTTGCCTGATGATAAAAATCCAGTTCACCTCGGTAATTAAGTTCCCAAACCACTGCCTTTTCGGGAAAGCTGGCTTTATCTGAAATAGGCGAACCTGGGCGGTCTTTACCCATGCCTGTGGCATTGATAATGAGAGAACGGGCTGGTTGAGACTCGAGCAAATCATCATTTTGTCCAGCATCTTCATTGAGAATATATTCAAATTTCGTAGAGGTCTTAAGCTTTTTATGGATGCTTTCAATATGCTCTAAGCGTTCTCTACTAATGTCCACAATGGTTATCTTTTTAGGTGGATGGTTTAAGCCAGAAAGATGCAAGCTAATAGCCACCGCAGCGCCACCTGCGCCAAAACAAAGCACATGCCCTTTGGTTTTTTGCCAATGGTCAGGGCTGATAAACGCTGCTAATGCCAGCCCTGAAGTAATGGGGTCTTTGGCGTGCCCAATCAGTTTGCCATTTCGTTTAGAAATGCAGGAAACCTCAGCACAAAGTTTGGCGTAGTCATCAAACTCAGCAAAGTAGTCTTTGGTAGCTTTGTAAAGGTCAAGTTTGTGGGTGGTAACCAGGGCACCTTTTGCCATGTCATTTTCTTTAATGTGTTTGACAATGCGCTCGTAAGTTTCGGCTGGGGCATTTAGAGGGGCGTCATAGCCAACAATCTCAGCACCTAAACCCATAATCTCTGACCATTTGGGAAAGACTTTCATAATGCTCGAGCTTCCTGTGGTGACACCAATAAAGTAAAGGGTTGGTTTTTTAGGGATGGACAGGCTCATAAATTCCAATCTGCTAAGTCCTCGTAGACAGGTACAAGGGCGTCATAGGCTTTATTGAAAATGGGTAAAAGTTGCTGATATTTTTCGTGGGCTTTAGGGTCTGTCTTAGCGCTTGAGACAACGGGGTTCATGGTTTCGGCAATAGAAAAATCTTTATAAAGTCCTACGCCAACGCCACCCGCAATGGCTGCGCCCATCGAGGTGGCTTCTTCCAGAATGGCAAGGCGCTCAACAGGCACGCCATAAATATCTGCCATGAGCTGGTTCCAGAGTTTGCCTTTAGCGCCACCGCCAATCACGCGCATGGCGTCAATATTTACGCCTTGCGTGGTCATGGCGTCCATAATGACTTTGAGGTTTAGCGTCACACCCTCGAGCACTGCGCGAAAGAGGTCGGCCCTAACGTGCCGAATATCCAGACCAATAAATGCGCCTCTGGCCTTGGGGTTCCAACGAGGGCTGCGCTCGCCTAAAAGATAGGGCAAATAAAGCAGGCCATTGGCACCTATTTTTGAGCTTTCGGCTTTTTGGTTCATGAGTTCGTAGGCGCTTATGCCTTGTGACTGGGCTTGTTCCATCTCTAGCGGAGCTAACTGCTGCCTTGCCCAGGCATAAGACGCGCCTGCTGCCTGCATGGTGCCGCATGGGCTAAACATGCCAGGGATGAGATGTGCCCAGGTAAAGGTACGTTTGTCAGGGTCATAAATGGGTTTTTCGGTTGCCAACGCAATCCAGCTGGATGATCCCAGATAGTTATAAGCACGCCCTTCTTTTATAACGCCTGCCCCTGTTGCCGCGCAGCAACCATCACCACCACCTGTAACCACAGGAGTGCCTGCATTTAACCCAACTTCATCGGCAATGCTGGGTAAAACTTCGCCAACAATGTCAATCGAACGTTTTAAATCTGGGAGTTTTGCTAGGTCTAGATTGCTGGCTTCTAGAATTTTTTCTGACCAAATGGAGCGCTCGAGCTCAAAAAGATTCATACCCGAAGCATCCGAGTAATCGGTGACAAAGTTACCTGTTAAACGCGCCACCATTGCATCTTTGGCATGGACAAATTTATGAGTGGCATCATAAATCTCTCTTTGGTGCTCACGAATCCAGAGGATTTTTGCCAGCGAATAGGATGCGCTCAAGCGGTGTCCGCTAATGCGGTAAACCTCATCGGCAGAGATACGCTCGCCTAGCCAATCAGCTTCTTTGGTTGCCCGAACATCTGCCCATATAATGGCGTTACGTAAAGGTTTTGCATCTTTACCAAGGGGTACGCAGCCCATCATTTGACCACTAAAGACAATGCAGGCAATCTCCGATTTTGCAGTTTGACTCTCTTTTAAAAGTTGCTTTGTTGACTGGCAAACGGCCTGCCACCAATCCTCAGGGTTTTGCTCAGCCCAGCCTGCGTGCTCAAAAACGGTGCCATACTCACTCAGGCTACTTGCTATCAGTTGACCTGCTTCATCGTAGAGCGAAGCCTTGTTTCCAGTGGTGCCCAGATCATGGGCGAGAATGTAACGTTTCATGCTTGGTCACAAGTATATACCAAGGCTATTTGTAAGCCGCCTACTATGCTTGCCAGCCTCATCTGTTAGCTTAGCTTATGCCTACGATTGCTATTGGTCTTGAAAAATCTATCGT
>JAHEBB010000147.1 GCA_024642575.1 Trueperaceae bacterium
GTATAAATCTCGGTAGAGTTTATTAAGCGTATTATCGGGTTTGGTATGAGATAGAAAAACGGACTGCCCAAAGCAGTCCGTTTTTCTATGGTTAAAGTTAATTATAATAAATGCTTAACGGCTTCTTTTTCTTCTAGAAGTTCATCTTCAGTAACCTTCATTCGCCCTTTGATAAAATCACTACAACTTAGTTTTTCAACGACTTTTATGCTTCCATTTTTTATTTCAACAGGAAATGAGTAAATGATATCTTTTGCTACGCCATAATGTCCTTGACTAGGAATGCCCATGCTAACCCAGTCCCCTTCAGCTGTGCCCTGAACCCAATCGCGCATATGATCGATTGCAGCAGATGCGGCAGATGCAGCGCTCGATGCTCCCCTAGCATCAATTATAGCCGCCCCTCGTTTCTGTACAATTGGGATAAAGAAATCTTTCTCCCAATTTGCTTCCACTAGTGAATTGGCTGCTTTTCCATTTACTTCTGCGTGGTTTAAATCTGGCACTTGCGTACTTGAGTGATTCCCCCAAATAATCATTTTTGTTATATCATTTACAGATACATCCACTTTTTTAGCGAGTTGACTTTTTGCCCTATTGTGATCTAATCGCGTCATGGCAGAAAATTGCTCAGGTTTTAAATCTGGGGCATTCTTCATCGCTATTAGTGCATTGGTATTTGCTGGGTTTCCTACTACCAATACTTTAACATTTCGCTTTGCATGAAGGTTTAGAGCTTTACCTTGACCCGTAAAAATTGCACCGTTAGCTTCTAGTAGATCTTTACGTTCCATTCCAGGTCCCCGAGGTCTTGAGCCAACTAACATTGCACAATCTGCATCTTTGAATGCAACATTAGCATCATCACTCATAACAATGTCCATTAGTAAAGGAAAGGCACAATCTTCAAGCTCCATAACGGTGCCTTCTAACTTGCTGAGTACGGGGGTGATTTCAAGTAATTGCAAAATGACGGGTTGGTCTTTTCCTAACATGTCACCAGCAGCAATTCTAAATAGCAACGAATAACTAATTTGACCGGCAGCACCTGTTACCGCGACCCTAACGGGTTGTTTCATAATATAGTTCCTCCTTAAAGAGTTATTATTAAGCGCATTTACGTAAATAAGTTTATCACTTTGCCTATAAGGACTTTTGGCTTAGGTGGGATACTGATTGTTTTTATCAAAAAAACACAATGTGAATTATTTTATTGCAAATCCTAAAAACAATTGATGGTAGCCCTTATTAAAAATATGCCTAATGTTTCACGTGAAACATTAGGCTTGATAACCCAGAAGTTCTAGAATCCGCTCGAGCTCATCACTGGAAAAAAAGTAAAGCTCCATTCGACCTTTACTACCACCTGATATTTTCACTTTGGTTCCTACATGCTTACTTAGGTCAGTTTCAAGGGAAGAATAACGTCCATCGGTCGCACTTCTTCCCTTTCCCATAGAGCCGCCATCAATCTGCACTCGCTTTAACTGTTCGGCGTCACGTACCGAAAGCTCGCGCGATAATATTTGTTCGAGCGCCCATTCTTTATCCTCATCAGATTGGGAAAGAATGGCGCGAGCGTGACCAGCAGTAATTTTATTTTTTTGTAAAGCTTCAAGCGCTTTAGTCGGAAGTTGTAATAGGCGTAAAGTATTTGAAATGGCACTTCTACTCTTACCGACAGCATTAGCAACTTCCTCCTGACTCATGCCAAAATCTTGCAATTGCTTAAAAGCAAGCGCTTCTTCAACAGGGTTAAGGTTTTCTCGTTGCAAGTTTTCTATGATTGCAATTTCTAAGGTTTCTCGGTCACTTAATTCCTTAACAATTGCAGGAACTTCAGTTAATCCAACTTGTTGAGCTGCTCGAAAGCGTCTTTCCCCTGCTACAATTTCATATCCGATTTCTGTAGAGCGAACCAAAAGAGGTTGCAATATACCCTTTTCCGAAATTGATTTTGCAAGCTCCGATATACCTTCAGGGTCAAGAAATTTTCTCGGTTGAAAAGCAGAAACCGTCAATTTACCAATCTCTATCTGTTTAATCCCTTGATTATTATCGAGTTTGGGTAAAAGTGCATCAAGTCCACGTCCAAGACCACTACGCTTTACTGACACGCTGAAGCACCTCCTCTGCTAATCTACGGTATGCGGCAGCACCTTGAGAGGTTGCTGCGTATTCAAAAATCGATTGACCATAAGATGGGGCTTCAGCCAAACGAACATTTCTTGGAATAACTGACCAAAATACCAGCTCATCAAAATGCTTCCGAACATTTTCTTCTACTTCTTGGGAAAGTTTCGTCCGCGTATCAAACATTGTTAATAGAATGCCGATGACTTCCAAATCCTTATTAATTGACGCTTTTATGCGTTCTACGGTGTCCATCATGCCAGCAATTCCCTCTAAAGCATAATATTCTGTTTGGAGGGGTAAGAGCAAATAATCCGCGGCAGCAAGAGAATTTAAAGTTAATGCACCTATGGAAGGTGGAGAATCTACAATGATAAAATCATAATTAGGTCTCACAGCAAGCAATGCTTTAGATAGCAGCTTCAAATTTTCACTGGTGGCGTCTAATTCCAGAGCGGCTCCCGCAAGATCCGAGGACGCAGGTAAAACATACAAATTTTCAATTGAAGTCTTGCTTATAGCTTGTCTAGCTGAGCACTCTCCGATAATAACATCATAGGCTGTAAGGCTAGGTTTTTCTATACCAAGGCCGCTACTTGCATTAGCTTGTGGGTCAAGGTCAACAAGGAGAATCCTCCTCTGTGACGCCAAAGCCGCTGATAAGTTAATCGCTGTTGTAGTCTTTCCGACACCACCTTTTTGATTCATGACACTAATTATTGGCAACTGATTCCTCCGGGGGCTAATACCTTTATCAGACTACCATGTGTTGAGAGTTCATTGACCTTTTCTGCAACTACCTTTTGATTTATGTGTAGTTCTAAAGTAGTGATTTCTTCTCGCCAATCTTCCCCTTTTCGAGATATTAATAGGATTGAATCTGTATGTAAATGGCAGGTTAGATAATATAGATGTTTAAAAGTACCAACGGCTAATGCTGTCACAACAGAATACTTCTCTCCTCTTAAATCTTTCACATCATTATGGTATATCTTTACGTTTTCTAGTCTGAGATTTGCTTGTACGATTTTTAAAAAAGTAGCGCGTTTTTGTCGCCTTTCAACCAAGCTAATCTGATATTGAGGCAATAAAATCGCTTCTATTATACCTGGTAAGCCAATTCCCGAACCTATATCAATGATGTTTTCATTTTTAAGAGCTCTTTTACTGCCGTTTATCACATTTGTATACTTTATGGCATCTTGAATTTTTTGATCGATTTGCTCGAGCCCTTTTGAAGATATGAGGTCAAGCGTATTATGGTATTTTTTTATCAACTTAACATAGATTTCAATTTTTTCTTTTTGATCTTGTTTCACGTGAAACATTTTCCTACAAATAATCAAAGATTAGAGTGTTTCACGTGAAACATTGATATCAATTTTCCTGGATTTACCCTTAGAATAAACGAGAAGTGCATTGATATCACTATCTCGAATACCCCGAATACGTTGAGCAGCTCCTAATGTTTTAGGAGAATATTTAAGAAGAGCCTGTTTACCTTCAATTGATAATCCTGAGACTTTTGCAATATCTAAATTCTCAATTTTCAAACTCTCAAAATCTTTTCTCGATTCTAATTCACGCTCTGACCGTTCGACATAGGCAGAGTATTTAATCAAAATTTCAACTTTTTTCTTTTCCCATAAACTTAAATTGCTTTTAGGAAACGTATCCATTTGCTCCAAAGAATCATAAGAAGACTCGGTTCTGGTTAAAATTTTTGAGGCAAGGTCAACACCAAGGCGAAGGTTTTGCAACCTTGTAACTTCATTTTTAACTCGAGCTATAGATTCATTAACCACACTATATTTTTGATCATCAATTAACCCCCAGGAGTAACCAAATTCAGTTAGCCTATCTTCAGCATTATCCTGCCTATGTAATAAACGATATTCATTTCTAGAAGTAAGCATTCTATATGGCTCATCAATGCCCCATCTAACCAAATCATCGATCATCACACCGATATAGGCTAAATTTCTGGGAATAGAAATTGGCGCTTGAGTTTGAGAAAACCGTGCAGCATTAATTCCAGCAACCAGACCTTGCGCTCCAGCTTCTTCATAACCACTTGTACCGTTTATCTGTCCTGCACTAAATAATCCAGGTAACTTTTTAGACATTAGGCTGATATCTAGTTGTGTTGGATCTATAGCATCATATTCTACTGCATAAGCATAACGCTGAATAACAGCTTGCTCAAAGCCAGGAAGCGTTCGAATCATGTCATCTTGTAGATAGGGTGGGAGAGAGCTTGAGAACCCCTGCAGATAAACTTCACTGGTCTCGATACCGTCTGGCTCAACAAAAAGCAGATGTCTTTCTTTATCGGAAAATCGTACAACCTTATCTTCAATAGAGGGGCAATATCTTGGTCCTCGACCTTCTATCTCACCACCATACATGGCAGAATGTTCTAAATTTGCAAGAATTAAAGCATGCGTTTGAGGGGTCGTGTGAGTTAACCATGTAGGGCTCGAGCTAACTTTTGCACCAGGGTTTCCAGTAAAAGAGGAGACAGGGTTATCGGAAGAAACTTCGTCTAGAACAGAAAAATTTACCGAGTCAGCACGTATTCTAGGTGGGGTTCCCGTTTTAAAACGCAATAATTCATGACCCGTATTTTTTAAACTTTCCGATAAATAACGAGCAGGTGCTTCTCCTTGTCGGCCTGCTTCACGGTGTTGCTTTCCATACCAAACCACACCTGATAAAAAAGTTCCTGTACATAAAACAACACTTGTCGCTGAAATGGTTCGACCATCAGTTAGGCTTATTCCGTTGATCTTTTCCTTTCCAACAAGAAGTTCGGCAACTTCCCCCCTTACAATTTGAATATTAGATATGGATTCAATCAGGTCTCTAGCTGCACTTGCATAACCGTCTCTCTCGTTTTGAACCCTTAAAGATTGGACCGCTGGCCCTTTACTTGCATTTAGCGTGCGAGCATGAATAGCAGTTTGATCAGCTAACTTGCCCATGACACCACCCAAAGCTTCAATCTCAAAAACCATTTGAGACTTTCCAGGTCCACCAATCGCTGGATTGCAAGGCATAAGACCAATTTTGTCAGGGTTTGGTAAAACCATGGCTACGCTTACACCTAACTTTGCAGCTGCATGAGCCGCCTCAATACCAGCGTGACCACCACCAACAACTATGACATCAAATTTCATACCTTACTCCAAAATAAAGTTGTAAATCCTAACCATTAGGCAAAAACTTACAAACAATCGGTTTTCACAACATCTTTACGCTAAGAATAGAATGACTTCCTACCTAGCAAGCATTCAGTATAGCGGAAACGACTGCCTATCCACAGTAGCTAACTAAATCTGTTAAACTATCAGTCTGTCAATTTTGGAACGGGAGTTACGCTATTTTAATGGGAATGCAAGAAAACGCAATCTGGGAAGATTTACTAAGCTATGTAAGTCGTCATTTATCTGACGTTGAGTACCGAACTTGGTTTAAACAGGTTCGTGCGCTTGGTATTGAAAACGGCATTTTCATGATTGGCGTTCCACATTCCTTTGCTCGAGACTGGTTAAATAATCATTACAGAAATGTGCTCGAGCAAGGTTTAAGAGATTTAGGCGCATCTTCACCCAAGGTAGGGTTTCAGGTTGTCACGTTTCAGCAAACAGAACAGCAGGATATATTTAGTACACCTTCCTTTCAACAAGATGAAGATGCAAGAAGAAAGAACACCCCTAGCCTAAATCCAAAATATATTTTTTCTAATTTTGTAGTAGGTACCAACAATAATTTAGCCCATGCCGCAGCATTTGCTGTTGCTGAGGCTCCAGGCCGCGCCTACAATCCATTATTTCTATATGGTGATGCGGGTTTAGGCAAAACCCACCTAATGCATGCTGTTGGGCACGCTGTTGCAGAGCGCTACCCCAATTTGCATATTGAATATGTCACCACTGAAACCTTTACTAATGATCTCATTAACGCCATTCGCGAAGATAAAATGGCGTCTTTTAGAGACCGCTACCGATCCGTTGATTTATTATTAGTAGATGACGTGCAATTTATTGCGGGAAAAGAAAGAACGCAAGAAGAGTTTTTCCATACGTTTAATTCCCTTTACGAATCAGGAAAACAAATAATCCTATCCTCTGATCGTCCCCCTAAAGACATTCCAACTCTGGATAATCGAATCCGCAGCCGATTTGAGTGGGGCCTGATTACTGATATACATCCACCAGAACTTGAAACACGAATTGCCATTCTAAAACTGAATGCAGAATACCGAGGAGTAAAGATCCCTGGCGAAGTCATAGACTTTATTGCTAGACAAGTTACTTCAAACATACGGGAGCTCGAGGGTGCGCTTATGCGTGTCATTGTTTATGCCAGTATGAATCAGTCAGAAATTAATAAGCCAACAGCTGCAAAAGCATTGTCAGATGTTTTTACCCCTAGTGATCTCAACCTGACTATGGATGATATTTTGCGTATTACGGCAAGACATTTTGATATAGAGCAAAATGATCTGGTATCAAAGGGAAGGCGTCAGGAGCTTGTCGTTCCAAGACAGGTAGCAATGTATCTTATACGTGAATTAACACCTCATTCTTATCCAGAAATTGGTCAATTTTTTTCTGGTCGCGATCATTCAACGGTTATGTATGCCGTTCAAAAAGTAACAGAAAACATAGAGAAAGATAAAGTTCTGGCTGGCAAAATTCGTGAGATTAAAGAAGAACTTGTCTAGCACTTTAGCTTACCTTTTTAAATCAATCTTCAATAAAAAATCTAAGGTGATGTGCACATTTTTTCACCTTAGATTTTCCTTTTTTAGACTCGTTATTTTAAATATAATCATAAGGCAAAATTGCAATAAAAGCTTTAAACTCATTGACCTAAAACATACAATTACAGGTCTAGAAATTGATAGAAAAGCACTGTTTTTAGAAATGAATTATTTGCTAAATATACAAGGGGTTAAATTAAAAAACATATCCCTTTTAAATTTAAAAAACAGCAAAAATACCCTAGATATAAAGCAGACTAATCCCTTTTTAAATCAAAAAGTCGTCGTTTTAAACATTGTGGATAAAGCTGTGGAAAAGCTGTGGAAAAGCTGTGGACAGAGCTGTGGACAACTAGGGTATAAAGACCACCTGTGGATAGCTGTGGATAAATTAAACACTTATCCACAAGCTAAGTCGATTTATCCACAGTTTTATCCACATGCTGTTTTGCGTCCTATACGGAATAACTACCTGATTTCCACAGTTTCCACAGCCCCTACTATATATAGATGGTTTCCTTTAAACTTATTTAGATTCGCTTCGCTAGTAGAATAACCCTTAAGGAGAAAAGCATGAAAGTGCATGTACCAAAAAAATATTTGGCAGAAAGTTTGAGTCATGTGGAACGCATAATTCCTAGTAGATCAAGCAACCCAAGCTTGAGTTTATTAAGATTGGATTTAAGCGAAAAACATTTAACCTTGAGTGGTAGTAATTTAGATATTGATATTCAAGCAAGACTTTCTGCCGATACAGAAAATGAAGGCAGCTTTGCTTTGCCCGCCAGCGTCTTCAGTCAGGTTGTAAAATCACTACCAGGCGAGCTTGTCGAACTAGGTTTTTCAGATACAGAATTAGAAATTAATTCTGGAAGTTTTGGCACCAAATTACAGCTTGCAGGAAGCTCGAGCGTTAGCCCTTTACATTTTCCAGAAAGCTATGAAGGAAATCTAGACGCAGGCCATTTTTCAAAAGCTCTAGCCCATGTAAGATACGCTGCTGCTGTAGCAGAATATCAGGCGATATTTCGAGGGGTGAAAATTGAATTCAGATCAGAAAAAACGAGAACCGTGGCAACAGATGGTTTTAGACTGGCCTATTACAACTTACCCGTCGCGAGTGGGGTAGAGGGTGACATTGTTATTCCAGCAAGAAGTGTCGATGAACTAACCAAATTATTGTCAGACGGCGATACGCAAATCTCACTTGCTGATAACCAATTATCCTTAAAAAACGGTGCTTACAAAACCAACATAAAACTTATGGAGGGGAATTTTCCTGATTATGAACGCATTATCCCCTCGACCTTTCCTGTGAGTATCACCCTTGACGCATCAATCTTGGCTGAGGCAGTTTCACGTGTCGCTGTAATGGCTGATAAAACCGCCAACAACCGCGTTGATTTCTTTATAAAGGAGGGCCAACTACAAATAACTGCCGAAGGCAGTTATGGGCGCTCTCAAGAAGCCATAGAGGTAGTTCAAGAAGGTAATGACCCAGAAATTGCCCTGGCTTACAACGCAAAGTATCTGGTTGATGCTTTAGGCCCTGTAGAAGGTGACATAAGATTATCCTTTTCAGGTACTACAAGCCCGAGTGTGGCAAGCAGTTTTAAAGATCCAAATTATTTAGCAATGGTAGTGCCCCTAAGAACGGGATAAGAGATATTATTTAGCGTTTAGAACCTTTAGTTATCCACAAAGATATCAACATTGTGCATAAGTTTGTGGATAACTAAAATTAAAAAATAATGTCTAGAACGTAAAAAATCCTCTTCAAAACTTGCAGTAGAGCATAAAATAAATATTTGGTAGAAAATGAAAATGGGTAAAGAAAAATAGCCGAATAAACAGTTCACTAAGCTTGAATGGATAAGTAATCTATAAACGTAAGTAGCAATCCATTATCTACAAATTAGTGAAAAAGCGCATAAAGACATTGATAATGCTTGTGACTCTCGGTATAGTTGGGATTTGTGTAAATAGCACTTTAGATACACTAATTACCGTAATTTCTCTTATCCATTCAATTATTTAGAAACTTCACTATTTTTAAGGAGACAATGCAATGACACGAATCGAAGCAATAAAAGGGCTCGAGCTGCTTGACTCACGCGGAAATCCAACGGTTGGTGCAGTCGTTCGCTTGGAAAGTGGCTTAGAGGCCAGTGCGGCGGTACCTTCAGGTGCATCAACGGGTGCTCATGAGGCTGTAGAGTTACGTGATGGTGGTAAACGCTATATGGGAAAAGGTGTCTTACAGGCTGTTGCTAATCTTAATACCAAACTAGCTCCAGCGCTTATCGGTATGGACGCCCTGGATCAAAATGCCCTAGATAAAGCCATGCTCGAGATTGATGGCAGCCCCAACAAAGCAAACCTGGGTGCAAACGCGCTCTTAGCGATTTCTCTGGCAGCCGCCAGAGCAGTTGCTTTGACCCTAGATGTTCCCCTTTACCGCTATCTTGGCGGAGCAAACGCCAAAACCTTGCCTGTTCCTATGATGAATGTTATCAATGGGGGTAAACATGCTGATAACAATGTCGATATGCAGGAGTTTATGCTTGCTCCCATAGGTTTCAGTACATTCAGTGACGCGCTAAGAGCTGGCGTTGAAACGTTTCACAATCTTAAAAAAGTTTTGTCAAAGCGCGGCTACAATACCAATGTCGGTGATGAAGGCGGCTTTGCTCCAGATCTTAAGAGCAATCAAGAAGCCATCGAAGTGATCTTAGAAGCCATTGAAAAAGCAGGTTATACCCCAGGAGAACAAATTGCCATTGGTTTAGATCCTGCTTCAACAGAATTCTATAAAGAAGGTCACTATCATCTTGAGGCAGAAAATAAGGTGCTTAGCCCCGATGAAATGATTGCCTACTGGGCCAAATGGATTAACGACTATCCTATTATTTCAATTGAAGATGGTCTTGCTGAAGATGACTGGACAAGCTGGGCGAAATTAACCAAAGAGGTTGGTCATAAGTGCCAACTTGTAGGCGATGACCTTTTTGTTACCAATGTTGAACGATTGCAGCGTGGTATAGATGAGGGTGTTGCAAATGCCATTCTGGTTAAAGTTAATCAAATTGGTACGCTGACTGAAAGTATGGACGCCATTGAGCTGGCAAAAAGCCATGGTTACCGCAATATGATCAGTCACCGCAGTGGTGAAACCGAAGACGCTTTTATAGCTGATTTAGCTGTAGCCGTAAATGCGGGTCAAATCAAAACGGGAAGCGCCAGTCGCAGCGATCGTTTGGCTAAATACAATCGTCTTTTAAGAATTGAAAATGATTTGGCAGATGCTGCCGTCTACTTAGGAAAAAAGGCATTTAATCAATGAATCAGCACCGTCGGACTAAAATTGTTGCAACGCTAGGACCTGCTACCAGCAATGCAGAAATGATTGTCAAGCTAATTGAAGCAGGGGTCAATGTTTTTAGACTTAATTTTTCTCACGGCAGTCGGGAAACCCATAAAAACAATATTGATCTTATTCGTAGTGAAAGCGAACGTTTGGGTAGACCTATAGGCGTCTTACAAGACTTGCAAGGACCAAAAATTCGCATTGCAAAATTTCAAAATGACAAAATCGAGCTAAAACTTGGTGATAAGTTTAACCTTACCTGTGACGATGACAGTCCTGGCGATCAAAAACGTGTCGGTGTTACTTACAAAGGCCTTTGTAATGACGTCAAAGTTGGTGACGCCCTTTTACTAGATGATGGTCGCTTAGCGCTCGAAGTTACCGGGTTACATCATCAAACCATTCAAACAAAAGTAACTCTAGGCGGGATATTATCAAATAACAAAGGCATCAATATTCCCGGCGCAGACCTTAGTATCCCAGCACTCACTGATAAAGATGTAGAAGATTTGCTTTATGGTGCTGAGTTAGATGTTGACTGGGTAGCTATGAGTTTTGTTAGAAGTAGGGATGATTTGCTGTTGGCGAGACATTATCTTGCGCGTGCAGGATCTCGAGCCAGACTGATGGCGAAAATTGAAAAACCCAGTGCTGTAGAACGTTTTGATGAAATCTTAAGCGAGGTAGATGGCATTATGGTGGCAAGGGGAGACCTTGGTGTTGAGTTACCACCTGAGCGCGTGCCCATTATTCAAAAAAGGCTGATTCGTCTTTGCGTTGAGGCAGGAAAACCCGTTGTGACAGCAACTCAGATGCTCGAGAGTATGATTACCAGTCCAACGCCCACCAGAGCTGAAGCGAGCGATGTTGCAAATGCCATCTATGACGGTACCGATGCTGTTATGTTGTCGGCTGAAACCGCTGTAGGACAGTACCCTGAAAAAGCTGTAGAGATGATGCACCGTATTGCAACCAGCGTTGAAGCAGGTATTAGCTATCAAAAGGCAATGCGTGAGCATTATCCCCCTGCAAGAGGTACGACGGCAGATGCTATTTCGCAATCTGCCTGCCGCATGGCAAACGAACTTGATGCAGAGGTAATTGTTACCTTTACCTCGAGCGGAACAACATCTATGCGTGTTTCTAGAAATCGCCCTGCAGCAACGATCTTGGCAATAACGCCGAGTGAGCGCGCCCATAGACAATTAAGTATTGTTTGGGGTGTTGTGCCTGCGGTAGCCGACGATATTAAAAGTACCGATGAGATGGTCGCCGTAGCCAGTAGGGTGATTAAGAAGAAAAAACTTGC
>JAHEBB010000610.1 GCA_024642575.1 Trueperaceae bacterium
GGTAAGGTTTAAATGCACTCACCGTTACAAAAACGACAGTAGCATCAAGTTGCTGCGCAAGGGCAAGCCCAAGTTTAGCTGCATGCTCGCTCGAGGGGGAGCCGTCTACAGGTATGAGTACTCGGGTATACATGCTTTTCTCCTTACCCTGAGTCTAAGTGCCCCTGCCTGGCTCAGCAAGTAAAGATTTCTGACTATAGTGTCAGAACTTCTCTGATGTGACATCTTGCTTAAAGCTGCTATAATTACCTGTTCTACTGAAAGAATCACAAGTTGAGAATTCTGGCATTGTTTTTCACAGAGATGAGTAAGGAGCTTTGGCTTAAATTAGAGGGTAGCTAATTTAGATTCGCTAAGGCAGTGAACTCTCTAGTTCATGAATACTAGACGGAGCAGTACCTAATTCGTGTTTTGCAGACCTCCTCTGATTTCCTTACGCACTCACTACGGCTATCGACTTGGGTGAGACTAATCGTATAGATTCTTTGTAGACATCGGAAAATTGGCTAAGGGTAGAAGCCAGGAAGCAAAAAGGAATTTAGCTAAGTATCTGCAATTAAATGCAAAAATAAACGCCCTCTCAAGCGGAATAAATATCATTGTTATACTTAAGATAAAGGTGGAAAGCTAAGACATATGGATATTCTCTGGATAAGCTTGGCATATACCCTTGGACTAATGGTGAGTTTTGTAAATTTACCCCCGCTTATAGGCTATCTTGGTGTAGGTTTTGTTCTAAGCGGTTTTAACTTACATGCGGGTGATTTGCTTCATGAACTAGCCCATGTGGGTGTATTACTTTTGCTTTTTACTGTGGGGCTAAAGCTCCGCTTAAAGGGCTTACTTCAGCCTGAAGTATGGGCTGCAGGGGGACTGCATTTTGTTGTAATATCATGCTTGTTTACCCTAGGTTTGGCGGGCTTAGGCTTTGTCTGGCAACCTGCATTTTTTCTTGCCGCTGGCCTGGCATTTTCCAGTACCGTTCTAGCAGCTAAGGTGCTTGAGGAAAAGCGAGAACTCGATAGCTTTCATGGTCGTGTAACCATGGGTGTTCTCATTTTTCAGGATCTTATCGCTGTTGTGCTAATGGCGTTGCTTGGTGCGGGCAGCGTTTCGCCCTGGGCCATCTTAATAGTGGCAGTCATTTTTTTACGACCTTTGCTGCACTACCTCTTTGCCCTTAGTGGGCATGACGAGTTACTACTGCTATTTGGCGTGGTGTTGGCGCTTGCGGGTAGTTGGCTATTTGAAACAGTTGGTTTAAGCTCCGAGCTTGGAGCTATAGCACTAGGTGCTCTACTGGCAGGCCATAAGCGAGGTGACGAATTAGCCGATTTGCTTTGGAGTGTGAAAGAAGTTTTCCTCGTTGCCTTTTTTGTTGAGGTTGGGCTAGCTGGTCTTCCGAATCTAGAATCTGTGCTGGGTAGCTTAGGTCTTTTGCTCATTCTTCCTCTAAAGGCTATTCTATTTTTTGCATTCTTTATTATGGCTAATCTCCGTGCTCGGAACGCTTTTTTGGCTGCTCTTGGACTTTGTAGCTACAGTGAATTTGCGCTTATCACTGCTCGAGTCGGTGTTGATAGCGGGGTTTTGCCTGCCTCTAGTTTGAGCGCACTAGCACTAACTGTGGCCCTGTCCTTTATGCTTGCTGCACCTTTGAACCGTTTTGGTCATGGTTTATTCGAGCGGTTCGAAAGGTCTTTAAGGCGTTTTGAAAAAACGAGCCGCCACCCCGATCATCAACCAATCTCATTAGGAAGCGCACGCGTACTCATCTTTGGTATGGGACGAACAGGTGGGGCTGCTTATGAGCTATTGCGGGAAGAAGGTGAGACGGTTGTGGGTTTAGACAGTGATCCTGTCAAGCTCGAGCGTTGCCGAGCAGAGGGTTATCGGGTTCTTTATGGAGATGCTGAAGACCCTGAGCTATGGACTGATTTGCGCCTCGATGACGTGGAACTTATTTTACTTACTATGCCTGAACTTGAGGCTAAATTACGCTCACTTACACAATTGAATAAGCGAGGTTATAGGGGTGTCGTAGCAGCCAGTAGTTACTTTTCAGAAGATAATGAAGCTTTAAGTCAAGCAGGAGTAAGTTTACTTTTTAATCCATTTAGTGGCGCGGGAGAGAGGCTTGCTCGCTTGGGGCTCGATGCTTTATCTAAGAATAACCAAGTTAATAATGCAGAATAATGTAAACAGTGTTAGACAATAAGTAAACGCTGAAGGCTCACTGCAAATTAAAGGTTTTCTGTGAGGAAGAATTTAGCCTGCTAAACTTTTCGGAGAAGAAGGCAAACAAAAAAAATGCGCGGCTAAGTCCGCGCAAAAATGAATAATGGATAAGAGTATTAAGCTTTTCGAGTAAAGGCTTTAACAATCAGCAAAAGAATGATCGCGCCAACGACAGAAACCAGAAGGCTGTAGATATTAAAGCCAGTCACACCACTACGACCAAGCGCATTAAACACAAATCCCCCTATAAAGGCTCCCACCACACCGACGATAATATCAACGATTAAACTTTGTGAAGATTTGGTAATCATTGAAGCCAGCCAACCTGCTAAAGCACCAAAAATAATCCAGAGTAGGATATTCATGAAAACCTCCATTCCTTATAATTTTATCATTTTTGGCAAGGTGTTTAATTCTAAAAAATATAAATAAACTGTTGTACAAATCGGTAATCGATAGAAGATGGGTATAAGTTACGATTTTTAAAATTAGAGGATAAAAAACCTTAAACCTCTTAATGTTCTTTACTATTTCTTTGACTGATTATTTTAAAAAGCTCTAAGAATTGCATCAACTATTGCCAAAATAGCAACTGAAATTTCTAGGCTGCCTCAATTCTTACCAGAATAGTTACCGATTTAGGGATAACATTTCGCTAGTTTTTCCGATCATTTCATAAGGTAATTCGCTTTTGTTGAGCTGCAATCTCGCTTCTATGGAAATTGATTTATGCCACGGCTTTGTGTATAAGCTCAGCGTAATCTTCACCTGGGTTCTGTACAATACTCTGATGGAAATTCGTAACTTCTCGATCATTGCCCATGTAGATCATGGTAAATCTACGCTGGCGGATCGTAT
>JAHEBB010000611.1 GCA_024642575.1 Trueperaceae bacterium
CTGGTTCAAGCCCAAAATACAGAAAAGTTACTGCTTAATGGAACGGGTCTTTACCCGAGACTAATAAGGCTCGAGCATAGTGGCGACGCTAATGGACGTTTACTGGCTGGGGTTGTTATCCCACCTTTAGGTGATGAAGGTGGAATAAGCCTGATTTTTGAAAGTTTAGATGAAGGGGAGACTTGGTCAACAGAACCCGTAGGCATTGTCCGTGACCCGGAAGCTGCCACAGGGCTATGCTGCCATACCCTTTTTGAGTTACCGCAAGCGCTTGGAGACTTAGACGCTGGAACCCTGCTCTGGGCCGCCTCGATTGGTCAGCAAAGCTCCCCTAGATACATGAAACTCAAGGTTTGGCAAAGCACTGATCTTGGGCAAAGCTGGTCTTACTTGTCCACCTGTGCCCAAGGTCAGGGAGGTTTATGGGAACCTGAATTTTCGCTAGATGAGACAGGGCAACTGGTCTGCCATTTTGCTGATGAAACCAGGCAAGATCAGTATAGTCAAGCCCTAATAAGGGTACGCTCAGTTGATGGTTTAAATTGGCAAGAAAAAACAGCAACGGTTGCCAGTCAAACGCCAATGCACCGCCCTGGGATGCCCATTGTGCGCCGTTTACCCAGCGGCTCTTATGTCATGGTTTACGAGATTTGTGCTTTTGTAGAAGCAGACTGCGCTATTTTTACCCGCTCCTCAGCAGATGGCTGGGACTGGGGTCAAGCTAATGATTTAGGAGAGCGCATTATTGCTGATACGGGCAACTATTTTGCGCATACGCCAACCCTGAGCCTTTTTACAAATCAGTCGAATATAACCACTCTTATATTAAATGGACAAATACTCATGGACGCTTCAGGTAATCAGCTTGCTGGCACAGGGCAGACCCTAATGATAAGTCAGTCAGAAGGTCTGGGTAGCTGGAAAGAACTAGCCTCTTCCTTTGGCATAAAGAATGTTTTTAACAATTACTGTCCTAACTATAGTTCTCCCGTTTTAGCCTTAGATAAAGGCTCGAGCCTTCTTATCATTGCGACCAATTATTACCAGGGGAAGTGCCGACCCTTTTATGGCAAAACCAAACTTTTCCCCTAAACTTTTAGCCAAGGGCTTGTCTGCAATTTTGCTATAGGGATAGTGGCTTTAGGTAAACTACTTTATGTCCGATTCAAATGAGTATTCAGCTAAAACCGTTTTTGAGCCTCTTTTAAGCTCGAGCTACGATATTAAAACCAAAGCCTACGGCCCCGAAGGGCAGCTTCCTTTAAAACCTGAGCACTTGCTCGAGTGGCCCAGTGGTGACCTTTTTGCCATGTCGCAAAATGCCGGTATGGGTTGGAAAGTTAGTGAGCTGTTAAACAAGGCTTTTGTTATTTTGAGCACCTTGGGGGGGATGCGTGAGAGGGATGGTCGCCCCGTTGCGCTTGGCTATCACACGGGTCACTGGGAGCTTGATGAACTGGTGAGACTGGCTGCTAATACGCTGGCAGAAAATCAAGCTTTGCCTTTTGCTGCCTACTGCTCTGACCCCTGTGATGGGCGCAGTCAGGGAACCAAAGGCATGTTTGATAGCCTTCCTTACCGAAATGATGCTGCCATGGTGTTTCGCCGCCTGATTCGCTCTTTACCGACTGCCAAAGGTGTACTAGGCATTGCCACCTGCGATAAAGGACTGCCTGCCATGATGATGGCGCTGGCTGGTACGCCTGATTTGCCCACCCTTATTGTGCCAGGAGGCGTTACCTTGCCTCCACTAGAAGGTGAAGATGCTGGCAAGGTGCAAACCCTTGGCGCGCGCTATGCGCACGATCTGGTTACGCTCGAGGATGCCAGTGTACTAGGATGCCGTGCCTGCGCCACATCTGGTGGAGGCTGTCAGTTTTTAGGTACGGCTGCCACGGCGCAAGTGGTTGCTGAAGCGCTTGGGTTAGCTTTGCCTCACTCGGCTTTGGCACCTTCGGGTCAGCCTGTCTGGCAAGAAATCGCCATTCGCTCGGCGCTGGCGCTCTTGGCAAGAGAAAAAGCTGGCTTAACTACGCGGCATATTTTGACTGATGCCAGTTTGCGCAATGCCATGACGGTTCATGCTGCTTTTGGGGGGAGTACCAATTTGCTCTTACATATTCCTGCGATTGCTCACGCAGCAGGCTTGCAAAGACCCACGGTTAAAGATTGGCAAAAGGTCAATGCGGAAACCCCCAGACTCGTTAGCGTTTTGCCTAATGGCCCGATTGACCATCCGACAGTGAGGGTGTTTCTTGCAGGCGGTGTACCCGAAGTCATGCTGCATTTACGCGATTTGGCTTTACTAGACCTAACTGTTTTAAGTGCCACAGGTGAACCTCTCGGGGATGTTCTTGATGCCTGGGAAAGCTCTGAAAGACGCGAACGCTTTAAAGCTGAGCTTCAGGAGCAAGATGGTGTCAAGCCCGAGGAGGTTATTTTTTCGGCTAGGCGTTCTAAGGCCTTGGGCTTAGGCTCAACCGTATCCTTTTTGACGGGGAATCTTGCACCTGATGGCGCGATTGTCAAAAGTACCGCCATTGATCCTTCGGTCTTAAAGGCAGATGGCAGTTACGAAAAAGTAGGGCCCGCCAGAGTTTTTAACTCGGAAAAAGCAGCGATTAAAGCTATAAAAGCTGGCAAGATTCAAGAAGGTGACATTTTGGTTTTGGCCGGGGTTGGTCCAGCAGGTACAGGAATGGAAGAAACCTATCAAATTACTTCGGCACTTAAGCACTTACCTTTTGGTAAGGAGGTTGCGCTTATCACCGATGCCAGATTTTCGGGCGTTTCAACAGGAGCTTGTGTCGGTCATATTGGCCCTGAAGGTTTGGCGGGAGGGCCAATTGGTAAGGTGCAAGAAGGTGACTGCATCCGCTTAAGCATTTTGCCGCAAACATGTTCGGGAACAGTTGAGCTTATGGGCACGAACGACAAAAGGCTAAATCCAGAGGAAGCTGCTACTCTCCTAAAAGAACGCCCTATTAACTCGAGCCTAGCGCCTGACCCTAATTTGCCAGATGACACGCGCCTTTGGGCAGCTTTGCAAGCTGCCAGCGGTGGCACCTGGGGTGGTTGTGTTTATGATACCGAG